>JAGRIO010000357.1 GCA_020443225.1 Pseudomonadales bacterium | reverse complement strand
CACACCTGCACCTGCCTCGCCGAATGCCTTCATCAGCGCACTGTCATCAAATTCAGCGACCAGTCTGGGAACCAGGCTACGTTGTTCAAACCAGTCGTCCAGCGCGCGACGTAACGACGTCTCACGGGTTGGCAGCAACACAGGTGCCTGATTCAGACAGCACGGAAATTCACCATGAAGTGGTTGACGGAGATTCTGCCCTGCGAAAAACGACACTTTGCTTTCGCCTAACAAATGATTAAAGGCCTTAACATGCATACCCGGCGACAAGGGTTGATCGGAAATCACAATGTCCAGCCGGTGAACAGACATTTGCGACAGCAGTGTCTCAAAGTCATTCTCATGGCAGACGATTCTGACCTGCTGATCTCCAGCCAGAACCGGCGCAATAATACGGTGAGAGATGAGCTTGGCAATGGAGTTAACCACCCCGACCCGCAACGCATTCGGCGCCCCCTTTTCTTCGCTGCTGACCCACTGCGCCAGTTCCGCACCGACAGAGAAAATCTCTTCAGCATACTGGAACACGACCTCGCCGGTCGCCGACAGCACCAGTCCCCGTCCCGCCTTGTTAAACAACGGATCTCCCACCGCTTCATCCAACAACCGCAACTGACCACTGATAGTTTGCGGCGTCAGATGCAGCACCTCGGCGGCCCGCACAATGCTGCCTTCTCTGGCCGTGGTCCAGAAATACAGCAAATGATTGTAATTAAGATGTCTCACTCGAATTTCTGTACCGTGAAAAAAAAGACAGACCGGAAACCGTCAGTGCTTTACATAGGCCGCATCAGACACCAGACAGACACCGCCAGAGCGGGTCAGTAACGGCCGGACTGCTGTCACTACAGCTTCGGCTTCGGCGGCGGAATCACAGGCGACGACAAACAGGCAGTTTGAAGCCGTACCGGCAGGATCATCATCGAGTCGCTGGCCCCTTCCGCCCTGACCACTGACGCCGTGTATCAGTGTATAACCCGACACGTTTTCAGCATGAAGACATTCTATAACACGATCTGCCAGAACTGACTCGATAATAATTTCAATTCGTTTACATGGTCTCATAGAGGGAATCCCTGATTCAGAAAGCGCGTAAGACTGTGATAAAGCGGTATACCCACAATGATATTAAAGGGAAAGGTCACTCCCAGTGACAGTGACAGGTAGAGACCCGGGTTGGCTTCCGGCAAGGACAACCGCAGGGCAGCGGGAACCGCAATGTAGGAGGCGCTGGCCGCCAACACAGCCAGTAACAGTGAGTCGCCCTCATTCAATCCAAGCAGGTGAGCCAGAACGAGTGCCACACTGGCGTTAAAAAGCGGAAACCCGAGTGCAAATACCAACATACCATAGCCGAACACCCCTTTACCGTTTTCCTGACGCTCGAACAAGCCTGGCAAACGCCTTGCAGCAACAATCCCCATATCCAGCAAAAACAGACACAGCACCCCGCTGAACAGCCCAACAATCAGAGGTGAAATCTGCGCCATACCTTCAGCGCCACTGATCCAGCCGATCGCCATACTGCCCATCACCAGAAAAACCGACCCATTCAGAAAGGATTCATGCAACAGGGCCGGTACGGATATCTCTGTCGTCTGATTGTTTTGCCGCACCTGGTGTAAACGATACAACCCGAGCCCGACGATAATCGCCGGAGATTCCATCAGCGCCATGGCGGCCACCATATGACCACTCCAGATAATATCCCGGGTGTCCAGATAGCTGGTGCAGGTCACAAAAGTCACCGCGCTGACAGAACCATAGGTGGCAGCAAGGGCAGCCGCATCCTGAACCGGCAACCTGTTCCGCAACAGCAGAAATGCCAGCAGTGGGACCACTATGGCCAGCAGCACCGCGGTCAGCAGACTTTTCAGCAGGTAGGTATCGATCTCATTGGCAGACAGGGCCACACCGCCCTTGAATCCAATAGCGAACAGCAGATACAACGACAGAAAGCGGGCAACTTGCGGAGGAATTTCGAGGCCGGTGCGAACCAGTGTCGCAACGGTCCCGAGGATGAAAAACAACAGTGGCGGTGAAGTCAGGTTGCTGAGGAACGAAATCTCCATCTTATCGGAGCCTACTCGTCATTCCCGAGTACCCCCAACAAGTGCAGCAAACTGGTAAAGAGATTAAATATTGCGACATAAAGACTGACCGTCGCCATGATGTAGTTGGTCTCACCTCCGGCCAGAATGTTCTGGGTTTCATACAGAATCAGGCCAGACATCAACAGTACAAACAGACCGGATACCGCCAGTGCCAGCCCTGGCATCTCAAAGAATACTGCAGCCAGCCCCAGCAGAAACGCCGTCAGAATCCCGATAAACAGGAAGTTACCGGCGTTGAGGAACGACATGGAGGTGGTTCGCGCGAACATGGATAAACCGGTGAAAACCACCGCTGTCACTGTAAACGCGGTCGCTACAATGCCAGAACCCCCAGGTAATGACAGATACTGATTCAGCACTGGCCCAAGGGTATACCCCATGAATCCGGTCAGCGCGAAGACTGCGCCTATACCCCAGGCACTGTTCTTCAGCGATGAGACCAGGAACAACAGCCCGAAGTACCCGACCAGGGTGATAATCAGCCCGGGGTGCGGCAGGTTAAGCGCTGCCGAACTCATCGCGGTGATGCCACTGAACAACAGCGTCATCGCCAGCAACCGGTAAGTGTTGGCGAGTACTTTCTGGCCCGCCGCATTTCGCTCCACCGCAGTTTCACCAGAATTCAGATAATGACTGTCGGCGCCGGCAGCCATTTCCATCACCGCAGGCTTGCGGGTGACACCGCGGTCAGGGGATTTATCAGATAACGGATGCATGTTACTTACCTACTCTGGTTGAATGTTGGCGCACAGTATGGAAATTCCGAATAGTTCGGTCTATTCGTTTTTATGCTTTACATAGTTCGTATTTTTCGATCAGTAAGGTTTGCCCTTACAGTCAGGCCATGGCCCCTGAGCAGGCGAAAATACTGCGTAAATACAGACTGGGCGTCATTCACGGAGAGACAGAAAGGATTCAGACCGCTATAATCGCTGGCTTCCAAAAACAGCAGCCATCGGACACATAAGCCAATCCAGTCGCTTTCCGTCCCCGTTCACACGTTTCGCAGCCTTCAGGTTTCCAGCAGGGCGGAGAAGTTCACTTTCCGGGGCGAAGCCATTGGCGCAAACAGAGAAGTCCGACTGGCGTTTCAGCATTGAGGATTAACCAGACAGATGACGACAGATTCGCAGGCATCACAGCAAGCGCCCGGTTCTGAGCCGCAGAAAATCGGTATCGTTGGCGGCGGACAACTGGCAGGCATGCTGGCTGAAGAGCTGAAGCTGCAGGGCGCAGTCTGTTATTCACTGGATCCCGATCCGCAAAGCCCTGCCGTTACCATGGGGGCCGTTGGTGTAACAGGCGACCGCAAGAACAACGCCGATATTGCACGGCTGGCCGCCATCAGTGATGTTGTCACCGTTGACCTGGAAGATGTCAGTGTCGAAGGCCTCGCTGAAATAGCTGCCGCGGGCCACCGGGTCATTCCACCGGTTGCTAACCTGCAACGACTCACCAACAAACTGGAACAGAAAAAGATTCTGCAACAAGCCGGTATTCCCACCTCTCCCTTTATCGAATGCGACGCAAGTGACAATTTCGACTACGGTCAACTGGGATGGCCCGTTGTGCAAAAAGCCGCTCAGGGTGGCTATGATGGTCGCGGTGTGGCCATACTCAGGAATCCTGAAGATGCCGCCAGCCATCTTCAGGCACCAGGTTATATAGAAGCATTCGTTGCCGATGTGACAGAGTTAGCGGTTATGGTTGCCCGCGAGCCAGGCGGCAGAACCACCGTCTGGAATACTGTTGAGATGGCCTTTGATCCGGTCAACAACCTGATGACCTGGCTGATAGCGCCGGCACGCTGCAGCGCTGAAATTAGCGCCGCCGCACAGGATTTTGCCCGCCGTACGGTC
>JAGRIO010000356.1 GCA_020443225.1 Pseudomonadales bacterium | reverse complement strand
ATGACCTACCTGTGCCGCAAGTACAGTTGGGATGATGTCTACCCGGCAGACAATCAGGTTCGCGGTCAGGTCGAATGGTACCTGCACTATCATCACCGTAATGTCAGAGATGCTTCAACCGGTCTGGTAGCCCCCATGGTCAGGAAAGACCTGAATATTCCGGAGATCATGCAGCAGTCTGCAAGGCGTACCCTGGAGAATGCACTGCGCACCCTGGAAAACGGTCAGTTATCGAAACATCGTTTCATCGTAGGCGACAGCGTGACTATTGCTGACCTTGCTGCGTATGTTGAAATCGGCCAGTTGCGGCCGGAATTCACCAATCTGTTTGACTTTGCTGACTATCCTCTGATCAAACGCTGGCTGGATGATATGACCGGCATTAAGGGTCATGATGCGTCCCATGTTGTGATGAAGGAAATGGGTGACATCAGCAAAGAGGCACCAACGATGGAGCGCATCATCAACGCTAACAAACTTGCCATGGCGGCGCTGGCAGGCTGATTTGCTGCATGCTAGCGAATTAACGCTTTCGGAAACTGATGCACGCAATCTGATCAGAGCACAGTTTCCGGAACTGGCAGGTGCCGTCGTTGAAGCTGTCGCCGACAGTGGCACCGTAAACTATTTATTCCGGGTCGGCGAAACGCACTGCGCCAGATTTCCCAGAACCCCGGACTATGAGACCAGCCTGCTGACAGAAATCCGGTGGCTGAAAGCCATCGTTAACAGGCTCAGTATCAGCACACCAACAGTCGCCGCCAATGGCGTTCCAGGGGAATCTTATCCTCTGCAATGGGCACTCTACCACTGGATCAGCGGCAACAACTTCGACCCTGAGACTGATGGCTGCGACCCGGCCAATGCACTGACGCTTGCTGAAGTTCTGAATGAATTACATGCCATACCCACCACCGGTGAACTGCAGTCCGGTCGCTGCGCCAGGCCCCACCCGCGAGACTACACGATTGAACCCGCTATCAGATTTGTCAGCCAGACTTACGATGCTGCGCATTTACGGTCTCTGTGGCAGGACTTTCTGGCGTTACCCGCCTTTACCGAGAATCCCGTCTGGACCCATGGAGACCTGATCCCACCGAACCTGCTGTGCCGCAATGGCCACCTGGCAGCGGTGATTGACTGGGGCTCTCTCGGTGAGGGAGACCCTGCCATTGATTATATTGTCGCGTTCACCCTGTTCCGGGGTGAGGCCAGAGATGTCTTTCGCCGCAGTCTTGGTATAGATGAGGCTAGCTGGCAGCGCGCCAGAGCTTATGCTTTCCGGCAGGCATTGCGCATCATCCCCTACTATCATCAGAGTCATGCGGCTTTTACGCGTATGGCATATCACACGCTAGACGAAATTCTCTCAACCTGATCAGCACCAACAGAGGGTGGCGGCTTGTTTCCGCCCTGCCGCAATCACTACAATGAAGAAAAATCACTGAGGAATGCCAACAGATGACTATCGATTCCGCGCTGCTTGAACCTACTTTTTTTCTCGATTTTGAACACCCAACTGTACAGCGCTATGCAGATGACGCAGCAGGGGAAGCCACAGATCCTGTTGAGATCGCGCAGCGCCTGTTTCTGAAAGTACGGGACGGCATCCGCTACAACCCATATTCACTGGCAGTTGAATCAGAAGCCTACAAAGCCAGCCATATCGCCGAATCAGAGAGTAACTGGTGCATACCTAAATCCGTATTGCTGACAGCCTGCGCGAGATACAAGGGTATTCCGGCCCGGCTGGGCTTTGCAGATGTCAAAAACCATCTCACCTCAGAGAAACTGAGCGAGTCGATGGGTACAGATCTGTTTGCCTGGCATGGCTATTCCGAACTGCGGTTGCACGAGCGCTGGATCAAACTGAGTACCGCCTTCAATATCGGCTTGTGTGAAAAATTCGGCACCCGGGTACTGGAATTTGATGGCGAACATGATGCCCTGATGCACCCCTATGATCAGGCAGGACGTCGCCATATGGAGTATGTCAGGCAACGGGGCAGTTACAACGACCTGCCACTAACTGAGATATTCGATACCTTTCTGGAAGTGTACCCAAACTGGGTTAAACACGAAGACGGCAGCTTTTCCAAACAGGGCTCGGGTGGGCAGAATGACGAAGCATTCGGACAATAGACTATGACCCAGATTAATCACCTTAAGGACAAGGTCATCATCGTGACCGGTGCAGCCAGCGGATTCGGAAAACTGGTGAGTCAGAAAGCTGCAGCTTCCGGCGCCCGCATCGTCGCCGCTGACATCTCGGAAGAGGCGCTGCTCAGCATGATAAGCGATCTGCAAGCCAGCGGACATCAGGCAGCAGGCATGAAAGCGGACGTGACACGGCGCACAGACATGCAGGCCGTCGCTCAGCAGGCAATCAGCACCTTCGGGCAAATCGACATTCTGATTAACAATGCTGGCATTATGCCACTGGCATTCTTTGCTGATCACGCAGATGCTGCAGAGGCCTGGGATCGTTGTATTGATATCAACATCAAAGGCGTGGTCAACGGCATTGCTGCCGTCTACGATCAGATGATCAGTCAGGGGCGCGGCCACATTCTCAACCTGTCATCCATTTATGGGAACTATGGCGTTCCCGGCGGTGCAGTTTATGGCGCAACCAAGGCGGCGGTAGATTTTATTTCCGAATCACTGCGCCAGGAATCACTGGGCAAAATCAAAGTCACCACCATTAAACCTACCGGCATTCCCGGTACGGGGTTAGGTGCAGGGGTGATCAATCCGCTGGCTATCAGCGGTATCCTGCGGGACAAGGCCCCCGAATACATGGGTAAGTTTGAACTGGCAGCGACCGGCCAGCTTCCTGCTGCCCAAACAGACCCGAACAGCGTTGAATACTGGGCCCTGGCCCCAGAGTATCTGGCAGACCAGATCATCTATGCCATCAATCAGCCCTGGGGTGTGTCTATCGCCGAACTAACCGTCCGGGCAACAGGCGATGCGTACATGATGTAAACCGCCATATCAGATCAATTTACCAGACAGGAGTACGAACTATGAGCAGCCATACAGGCAGATGTTTATGCGGCAATATCAGCTATGAGTTTACTGGCAATCCTGCCATTGCTGGTGTTTGTCACTGTAAGAATTGTCAGCGCCAGGCCGGGTCAGCTTTTTCCACCCTTTACGGTGTACCGGCGGCAGCGATGACCATCAAGGGTGAAACAACCTTGTATGTTGACGGAGATACTGACAGTGGCAATCAGGTAGAGCGTCACTTCTGTGGCAAATGCGGATCACCTATCTACTCCAGAATCGCCGCTCAGCCCGATATGTTGTTCCTCAAAACCGGCACTCTGGACAACACTGATGATTTCGCGCCGCAATTTCAGGTCTGGTGTGACAGCAAGCAAAACTGGGTCACCCTGCCAGAGGGTGTACCCGCCATCGCAAAGGGCAGCTGAATCAGCTGAACGGGAGCAATATCACGCTCAGCAGGCAGATGGTCCAGTCTGCCTGCGGCTTCAGGATCAGCGTACTGACTTTGTGAGGAGATTCAGATCGCCGGACTCTGCAATCCTGTTCCGGACAGCCTGACAGGCGCGAGCAGTGCCGTCAGCCTGACAAAGCTTACAGATGGAACAAAGCCCGCATTCAGAATGCCTGGCTGCTGGTGCTAAACCAATTATCACTGGCGCTATACTGGCCAGAAACCATCAGGGAGGGACAACAATGGGCTTCAAGACAGAAAAGCAGCCTGCAATCGGGTCGCGAGGCATGGTGGTCACCAACAATCCACTGGGTTCCGCTGCGGGTGCAGAGATGCTTGCTGCTGGCGGCAATGCCATTGATGCCGCTGTTGCTTCATTGTTTGCACTAACAGTGGTGGAACCCATGATGGTAGGTATATTCGGAGCCGGCATGCCCGCCCGCCCCGCTGCCCACGGCGATCAGGCCGTCGGCGCCGAGGTCGGCCACCTTTTTGGCGTGATCAAGATTGATGACATCG
>JAGRIO010000355.1 GCA_020443225.1 Pseudomonadales bacterium | reverse complement strand
CACCGGTACCAGATCAGACGCCAGGTCATCCAGGGCATCTACCAGGGCCTTACCTTGCTGGGTTTCAAACAACGGGTTGCCATTGAAGCTGGCATTCTGGATCGCGTCTCTGGCGCTGCGCCGGTCAGATGCAATCTGATCTTCGATGACACTGCGGTCATTCTGATTCAGGGCCCCGTTACCGAGCTGGACTTCATAAGACTGAATGCGTTCCACCAGCGAGGAAACATACCCCAGGGTATCATCGGCCTTCTGTGCCGCAGAGATCTGATCGGTAATATTTCTGACCGAGACGGTTCGCTCACCCTGAACAGTATCCAGTCGGCCGGCGATAGCCGCTTCTGCGGCATTGTCCCGAAATTCCACGCTGGTACCGCTGCTGATCCGTTGCGCTATCCGATTGATTCCATCCAGGGAAGGTAAAGCGGGAGAAGCGGGCCCTGCAATTGAAAATGGCATGGCGTTCACCCTGAAAAAACATTGATGTTTCTTAAGTCTAGCCGGGTTCCGGGGCTTTGCCAGTCTGCGGTAGCTGAATACTGACCGTTTGTCGAATTATCGGGCCGGTTCGTGTTTCTCAAACAGATAGTGCCCGACAAACCACTCATTGCCATGAAGGCAGGCAAACAAACACTCGCAGGCCATGAAAAAGAGGCGCCAGCGGTTCAGTTGTACCTCTGGCGGGGAAGGGTCCGGTGAGTGGGAGAAGATCGCCAGAATCTGCTCCCGGTTGCGGTCACAATTGCTGAGCCAGGCCCGGCAGGTCCGGGCATAGTGTTCGCCGTTGATGGCCCAGCGGTCCACTAACTTCAGTTGTTGCTGAAATTGCAGGGGTAAATCCCAGGCCGGCATGACACCGCCGGTGAAAAAGTGCCTGGCCATCCAGTCAGACTCACCCTCGTCTTCATAAAAGTAAGGGAAGTCACGGTGACAGAAACTGTGCAGGAAGAAGCGACCACCGGGTTTGAGCCAGCCGCTGATATTTTCCATCAGCTTGCCGTGGTTGCGCATGTGTTCAAACATCTCCACGCATACCACCCGGTCGTAAACGGCTTCGGTATCGAATTCATTCATGTCGCAGGTGATGACCTCAATATTGGTCAGGTCGCGCTTTTCTGCGGCATTTTCAATGTAGTCTTTCTGGCTTTCAGAATTACTGACAGCAGTGATATGAAGATCAGGGTAGTGTTCAGCCATCCACAGGGTGAGAGAGCCCCAGCCGCAACCCAGCTCCAGCACCGATTGCTGACCTTCCAGGCCTGCCCTGTCGCAGGTCAGGCGCAGCATGTCGGCTTCAGCCTGATTCAGGTCGTCGGTTTCCGGGTAAAACAGGGCACTGCTGTACTTCTTGTTTTCCCCCAGCACCAGATCATAGAAATCTACCGGTACTTCATAGTGCTGCTGATTGGCATCCTGGGTGTTGATCGCCAGCGGATAGTCAGCCATCCGGGCAGCAAATCCGGCGAGGGTTTCGCCTTTCCGAAACCTGCGTTTTTCCTGCCGAAGGCGGGTCGCCAATATCTGATTGATGCCGGTTCGAATCAGCAGATCGGGGATTTTTCCCTGCTCCGCAAGATTGATCAGACTGCGCCACATCTCAGTTATATCCCCTTTCAGATCATCATATCGCTACTGCAACCTCAGGGAGCCGCCTCCCGTGGAAGGTGAACTGACAAGGGTGCGCAGCGGGACACTATGGTCAGCAACATAGCAGATTCTTCAACGTCCCTGCCAGTTTGGCGGTCGCTTTTCGGCAAAGGCCCGGGGTCCTTCAAGCGCATCCTCGCTGCGCTGGCGTCGTCGTTCCGACTCATATTCCGTGTAAAAGGCCTGTGGCAGAGGATAGTCCATACCTCGCATAACTGATTCCTTGGTTGCTCTTACCGCCAGTGGGGCGCAGGCCAGAATGTCATCAATATATCCCTGGGTGCATGTTGTCAGCTCATCGCTGTTGACGACTTCATTCACCAGCCCTAACTGATACGCCCGGCTCGCACTCATGTGCCGACCCGTCAGCATGTATCCCATGGCTGGTTTTAAGCCGGTCTGGCGGGCCAGCCGATGTACGCCCACTGCGCCGGCAATCAGGCCTCGCCTTGGTTCTGGCAAGCCAAAACTGGCGTGCTCTGCAGCGATGATGATGTCGCAGGCCATGGCCAGCTCAAAGCCACCGCCCAGAGCATAGCCGTTGACCATGGCGATCACCGGCTTGGGAAAGTACCAGCGTTCATTCAGTGGACGGGTTTCTGCCTCCATCTTTTTCCAGATGGCTCTTTGCTCCTCATCAGCATCCCTTTCCACGGCCCGGTGCTTGAGGTCGGCACCGGCGCAGAATGCTTTGTCACCGGCACCTGTGACGATTGCCAACCAGATATCGTCATTGCGTTCCACTTCGTCAAAGTGCTGAGACAGCTCCCAGCGCAATTGTGGATTGAGTGAATTCATGGCCTCTGGTCGGTTCAGTGTGATCCAGGCCACCTTCCCGTCAATTCGCAATTGTGAGACTGATTCTGACATGATCGCTTTCCTTACTGATTATTCACTGATGTAAGTAAACCTGCGTGTTGTTTGATCCAGGTTAGTGTCTGAAGTAAGACAATATAATCTATACTAAACGTTTTCTCAGGTGAGTGAATTACTTGCCTGCCAACACTATAGAGTCTCCCCGGGGCGACTCTTCATCGCCTTTGGATAGCGGGGTCGGGCGACGGATTGCCCCTCACTGGCTGGAGTGTGATGTAAATGGAGTTCATGATTGACTATCAGGAAGCCCCAGGGATTCTGGTTGCCACACTTTTAGGCGAACTGGAGCCGGAGGGTATGCTGGCCTATCAGACTGAACTGAATGAACAGCTGTCGGCAACACAAGCTTTGCTGTTAGTTGATATGCGGCAATGCCAGGTCGGCTCGGTTCAGATTGATGCTTTACAACAGCAGGCGACACGGCAGAACGCCTTTGGCCAGGCTATCCGTACCGCCTTGTTAGTTGAAGGTGATCACATGTATGGCCTTAGCCGCCTTTATGTTGCTAACCGCGAAGTCGGAGAGGAAAGGATTCAGGTATTCAGGGACTATGACGAGGCTTTAGGCTGGCTGGTCGGCGGTGAAGGCAACGGCTGACGGACAGCGTCTTCTGCCCGTGCCTGGTGCCCTGAACTTTCACAACGCGTGTTAACCTCCGGCAATGCGGGGTAGCAGGTAAACTTCCGCATCTTCCGGAATCGGCTGGTTCCAGCTGTCACGAAAAATCTGACCATTAATCGCTACCGCAATGCCATCTTTGACATGGGGCGCCATGCGCGGATAGCGCTCTTCCAGTTTCTGTAATAACTCACGAATTGTCCCGGCAGTCAGGTCAATCTCTGAAGCGCCATCAGCAGCTGTGCTGAGGATGCCGTTAAGACTGACCTTCATGCCGGTATCTTCCTGTCCGAACTCAGCCCTTCAGGGCTTTGAGAATTCGTGGAGGAGACATAGGAACATGATTCATGCGTACGCCGACAGCATTGGAAATCGCATTACCAATGGCTGCCAGTGGCGGCACGATAGAGGTTTCGCCGACACCACGAACCCCGTAAGGGTGATTCGGGTTGGGAATCTCCAGAATCTTGGTGTCGATAAAAGGCAGGTCTGAGCATACCGGGATACGATAATCCAGGAACCCGGGATTCTGCAGCTTGCCGTCTTCACCGTAGATGTATTCCTCGTTCAGCGCCCAGCCAATGCCCTGGGCTGCACCGCCCTGGAACTGACCTTCCACATAGTCAGGATGAATGGCCTTACCGGCGTCCTGTACCACGGTGTAACGCAGCACTTTGGTCTGCCCGGTTTCAGGGTCAACTTCCACATCACAGATATGGCTGGCAAAAGATACACCAGCGCCGTCAGCAACGACCTCATTATGGCCCGCGATTGGGCCGCCGGTTTTGGGTGAGGCTGCAGCAATTTCCTTCAGGGACAAGCGGCCAAGATTGCTGTGCTCGGTGCCAACGGGTACT
>JAGRIO010000354.1 GCA_020443225.1 Pseudomonadales bacterium | reverse complement strand
GCCAGCGAACAGGCGAGTGGCGTGCCGCTGTGCATCCACGACGCGATGCCGGACTCCTGGGGCAGGCGCCTCATCCACCACCGGCTGGGCGAACTGACGGGAGAGTTCGGGGACCTGACCTATCTGCTCGAATCCGGCTCCGACCGGATCGGTGCGCTGGATTTTCAGCGCTCCCCAACAGAGTATGTGCCGCGCTCTGCAAACAACGTCAGCTTGGAAGAGCTTATCGAGTCCGCTGAACGTGTCGAGAAAGGTGTTCCGTTAACCGCTGAACTGGATCAGGCGTTGTTCCACGGCAGCTCTATTGGTGGGGCACGACCAAAGGCGTTGATCCAGGAACAGGGCAAGAAATACGTCGCCAAGTTTTCCTCCGGTACAGACCTTTATAGTGTCGTCAAAGCTGAATTTATTGCCATGCGGCTGGCGGAAATTGCCGGTTTGAATGTCGCGCCAGTCAAACTGGTAAACGCCGCCAACAAGGACGTTCTGCTGATAGAGCGTTTCGACCGACAATTAAAAGACGGGAACTGGTTACGTAAGGCTATGCTATCCGCACTGACATTACTCGGACTGGACGAGATGATGGCGCGATATGCCAGTTACGAGAAACTGGCTGAGATTATCCGCCACCGTTTTACCGATCCGAGAGACACGCTGCGGGAACTGTTTTCACGGCTCGCATTCAATATCCTGTGCGGCAATACCGATGACCACGCCCGCAACCACGCAGCCTTTTGGGACGGCGAATCACTGACGCTGACACCTGCTTACGATATTTGCCCTCAGGGACGCACGGGCAACGAAGCATCACAGGGCATGTTGATATCGGGTAACAATAATATGAGCCAGCTCAAATCCTGTGTTGAAGCGGCCAACCACTTTCTGCTTTCAGTCGAAGATGCCCACGCCATTTTTGCGCATCAGATAGAAGTAATTGAAAACAACTGGACTGCAGTCTGTGAAGAAGCGAACTTAAGCGAAGTCGATAAGAAACTTTTCTGGGGCAGGCAGTTTCTAAACCCCTACTCGACCATTGCCAGATAGCTCTTTTTTTCTCAGGCTTCTGAAGCATAGCCCTCATAAAACGCCAGTTCTGCCAGGCCGTTTTCTATTTCCGCAGCAGACGATCTGCGTTATCAATTTGATAGCTAATGTCAGCATGATGCAGCGCAGTCATTTTGTTTTGATCCTTTGGACTGACATCAAGCATCGCACCAGGATATTCAGACTCCACATCCCTTTAGTAAGTATCCTTCTCGCTCCTGGAATCGGGATGCCCGTTCAGCAACTATATGAGTGATTCAATCCCGTTCTTCCTTCGTCGGAGGTTTCGCCGCCTTTGCTGTCACAAACACCGCCCAGACAGCGCACATAAAATACCGATTTATATTTAGCGCAGAGCCAGACCATTGAATCAGACTTCCACCGGTCTCTGCCAACCAGAAGCAAAAAAAAAGCGGCCCAGAAGGACCGCCTTTTCGACTTAGCTTGCCAGTTAACCGCAGCAAATTGCGGTCCGTCATTATGGCCCCTGATAACCCGGGTCAAACTGACCACTACCAACCTGCGCTGGCACCCACGATGGATCAACAGGGTCATTCACATAGTAGCCAGCCTTTCGCTGATTATCTTCCATCAGCCAATAGTGCAACTGATTCTTAGGGCTTCGCCAGATGATGTCGTCACACTTCTTACCGGCGTTGTCACCAAAGTTGGCAATACCAAGCAGATGCCAGCCGGAACCCACGGGTGGTGCATCCAGTGATTGTTTCGCAACAATGGTATAAGCGACCGCTGCCACTACCGGGTTTGATATCCAGTCCTGACCATTCCAGTAGTAGTCATTGTTCTGACCTTTCCATATCTCCAGCCGCCCATCCTTGTTCTGCAGGACAAAGTCCATGTATTTGGGAGAATTTTCACAGCTGAGAGATCCAGCGCCTTTAAGAATCCACCCTGCTGCCGGGTCAAGATTGAACAGGGTTCGCGAAGAGGTCACCTTTCTGCCAGCCACGATCAATCCGCCGTCGATGGTGTGGCCTCCGAGAACCCATGCAACAATTTCCCCTGTGACATTGTTCTGAAAGATAATTTCATCCAGATCAATATCCTTTCTGCTGCTCTGGTAATTATTCTCGCTGGTGAACTGGGTAATCACTTCCGCCTGATAGTTCGTCGAGAATGGCACGACGTTGGCCACGTCAACAACACGCCACTCCGGTCCAACGGGTTGAAGATCGATCCCAGCGACATTAGTTCCGCCGTGCAGCTGCTCCTGTGCAGTCAACTCAGTGCGCTGATAACGGTAATGGATCATGCCCGATGGTATATGTTGCATTACGACTTCGTCTCCAAAATCCGAGAGAGAACTCGGTTCACCCTGAGCGAGACTACCTATGGCGATATTACCCACCGCTCTGATACGCCACTCAGCTGCAGACGCGGGGCCACCATAGTCGGCAACGGTCGAGCGCTGACCGCTGTCAATATTCCAGCCATGTACTCGGCCCGTTGTTTTCTGATGCCAGAATACACTCGCTGAGGCCGATCCTGTGGGCCTGGCGGCTGGAGCCGTGCCAGTCTGGGCACCTTCCGCTTTTGGTAAAGGGTTCCGGATTTCAGTACGTCCACGATTTAGCCAATGATCGAGGGCTGCAGAGTAGTTGTTGCCGAATGCCTGCGCCAGGTCCGGATATCGTTCAAGATAGGCCTGGATTGAAAAAGTAGCACTTGGTTGCCTGCCTTCACCGATGCCATGCTGAAGCCAATGTGACTTGGCCGCCTCGAAGTTGGTGCCACCAAAAGCACTGGCCAGATCAGGATATTTCTTCAGGTAAAACTCAGGATCCAGGACAGACAAACGCGGATCATGGGGCCAGTTGTTAGGTACCTGAGGAACCGGGTTTCTGCCTTCCTGCATGCCATTGCTCGCCCAGTGATTCAGCGCCGCATCGTAGTTACTGCCGAAGGCGCTCTTCAGGTCAGCATGCCGGTTCAGATAGTCAGCAACGCCGAAACTGGAACTGGACTGCCTGCCTTCTCTGATGCCGTTATCCAGCCAGTGCTGGCGTGCGCGGTTGTAATCATTGCCAAATGCTGCTTTCAGATCCGGATAGGATTCGAGATAGTAGTATGGATTCAGCGTCAGTAAACGGTAATCCTCTGCTGCCGGTAAATAGCTGGCCGACATCAGCAGACCTAACATAACCACAAGGCGGGTGGATAACTTTGTATTCATGGGTGTCTGGCTCCAGGTTCCAGGTAGATTCAGGTACATAATGCTGTTCAGGCATATTGTGCCGGACCTCTAGCTGTACGTTTTTTTTCGTAGCAAGGTTAATGATATTCGGTTTAGCACAACAATCCGGATTCCTGCAATAAATACGAAAATTATCCTGCTTCGCCTCAACCATTTATCTGCCAGTGTCTACCGTTTATCATCAGAATGATTTCACCCTGAGCATTCGCTCAATTTAAACAACAATAACCCGTTGTCCCGACCTGAGCCCTCAAGAACCAGAGCATGTTGATGCTGAACTCACACATTACAGCACTATGGTGCAACCATGGGGTGAAGCCTCTGATGCCTTCAACGGCACTATCGCTGTATCACCATGAAGGTCCCCAACGCCCTGCAAATCTCACGCCCTTGCTGGTCCAGCACTTTGCTCTCTACCACCGCTGTTCGCTTCCCCTTGTTCAGGACGCTACTTTCACAAATCACTCTGCCACTAACAGCAGGTCTGAGGTAGTTGATTTTGATTTCGATCGTCGAGCACATTTCGCCATCGGCAAGCATTGAGCTGACGGCACTTCCCATACAAGTATCGACCAGTGAAAAAACTGCACCACCATGAGCGATACCATGTGGATTCATATGTTTTTCGCCGATCTCAAGCTCACTGTGGCTGACGCCATTATCACGATGAGTCACTTTAAAACCGATCAGGTCGCCAAAGGGAAAGGGTAGTTTTTGTTCTGACATGGTTCACTCTGCCACTGA
>JAGRIO010000353.1 GCA_020443225.1 Pseudomonadales bacterium | reverse complement strand
GGGCAGATCTTCAAAATCTGTGTCCTCCGGGTTCATGATGCGGGTGTGCTGGTGATAGGCAAGATGCATCCCTTCCCGGTAGATGGTTCTGGTCTGTATTTGTCCCGCTTCATAGGGCAGTGCCAGCAGTGCCAGATCAAGCTTGTTGTCGAACAGTTCGGCGTTCAGATTGGCAGTAGTATTTTCGCGGATATACAGCTTCAGGCTTTCGTATTTTTTACGGATGGCAATGACATACTGACTGATCAGATAGGGGGCGATGGTCGGTATGACACCGAGACGTACAGGAATTGCTGTCGGGTCAGACAGCGAGCGGGCCTCATCTACCAGATCTTCAGTCTGGTGGATAATATAACGGCTACGATCGGCTATCTGTTGGCCCACCTCCGTAAAAGACACTGATTTATTCGTTCGCTCTACCAGCCTCAGCCCCAGAAAAGATTCAAGTTCCTTGATGCCGGTGCTCAGTGTTGATTGGGTGACATTGACTTGTTTGGCCGCTTTGCCAAAGTGCAGGGTGTCTTGTAGTGCCACAAGGTACTGTAGTTGTCTCAGCGGGGGCAGGTGCATAAGTGGTCTCCTGGTTCGTGAGCGTCATTGTAGTTCGCCAGGTTCTTTCTATCAAATATTTAGATTGATATAAGTCAAACAATTCATTTTAAAGATTGATCGCTCATGCCTATTATCCTTCTTATATTAATTGAGCTGTTAAATCAATCGAACGTAATGACAAGGAGACTTCGATGGAAAATATGACTGGTAAGCGTGTACCCACTGTAACCTTCAGAACCCGTACCGATGAAGGCTGGCTGGATGTGACCACAGAAGATCTGTTCGCAGGAAAAAATGTGGTGGTCTTTTCATTGCCGGGTGCGTTTACACCCACCTGCTCGGCTACGCATTTACCTCGCTATGAAGAGCTTTATGACGTTTTCCGTCAGCATGGCATCGATGACATCCTTTGTGTCAGTGTCAATGATGGCTTTGTGATGCACGCGTGGCAGAAGGATCAGGCGATCAAGAAGGTCCGGATGATTCCTGACGGAAATGGCCACTTTACCCGGGGAATGGGCATGTTAGTAGACAAGGAATATCTGGGGTTTGGTCAGCGTAGCTGGCGCTACGCCATGCTGGTGCGTGATGGCGTAATTGACCAGATGTTTATTGAACCGGAAAAGCCAGGCGATCCCTTCGAAGTGTCGGATGCAGATAATGTGCTGGCTTATGTCGCTCCTGAGGCCACGACGCCGGAGACGGTAGCTTTGATCAGCCGGGTGGGGTGTCCCCATTGTCAGCGAGCCAAGGCACTGCTGGAGCAGAAAGGTATCCGCTACAACGAAATCGTGATTGGCCGTGATATCGAACAGACAGCGTTGCGTGGACTGGCGGGCTCTACAACGGTGCCGCAGGTGTTCTTTGGCGGGAAACTGATTGGTGGTGCAGATGAGCTGGAAGTCGCTCTCAGCGCCTGATCCGGAAACTGCAGAAGGTACAGAAGGTACAGAAGGTACAGAAGGTACAGAAGGTACAGAAGGTACAGTGAGTCGGTGATATTGACCGTTTAACCTGTCGGTGGTGATTTGTTCCGGCCTTTGGGCTCAAATCAATAAGCTTACTTTTAGCAGGGCTTTGTCATGAGAGACTTTCACCGCGGGCACTTACCCCGCTGCGAGGACCCTATGGTACCGCTGCAGCGGATTGGCTATCAGGCGCGTCAGCGGTGAAAGCGCTCAATATTGACTGGCAGATCAGCCCCGATGAGCACCTGATCATAGTGACTACTGGTGAGAACCTGAATGCCGGTGATTTACATGCCTATCGCGCTGAGGTGCTGATGAGTGGTCGTTACCCTGGGTGCCGCCAGCTGATAGACATTACCAGCCTGGACTGTAGCCGGTTAATCTACATGGATTTAATGGATGAGTTTGTGGCCTGTATGAACCACAGCAGGAATCACCTGCAGGGTGACCGCGCCGCTCTGGTAGCGGCCACTTCATCCCAGCAGGGAATGGCCGCCTTCCTGCGCTCGGCTTTTGCGCTCTCTCAGCAGGAGCAGGCGGAAAGTCCGGCGGCCCTGTTAATGGACGTGGGTGTTTTTACCGATATTCAGCAGGCCCGGACATGGCTTACCAGCGACAGATCTGAGTCGTGCCAGGCCTGTCGCTGAACGCAGTCCTCAGAGGGTGATCAGCGCCCCGCCGGAGCTACTTCTTTTATAAACCGGTCGAGGATTTCTTTCTTTTCCGCAGTTGCGCCACCGCCCATGGTGAAGTCCGGCACAATCAGTTCATCGACGCCGGCATCCCGGTAAGCCGCGATAATTCCCTGTAGCTCTTCCACGTTTCCGCAGATCATTGGCTGGGCAGCGCCGCTGCTTTTCATCTTCTCGATAAATGCCTGATCGTCCGAGAGGAACAGCAACGCGACGGCAGAGCGCTGAATTTCCGCCGGATCTCGTCCCAGTTTCTCGCAGTGCTGATCGAGGATCGCCATCTTATGTTTCAGAATATCGACAGTACCCCAGACATTCCATTCGTCGGCGTATTGCGCGGTGATTCTCAGGGTAACCTTTTCACCTCCACCACCGATCAGCAGTGGCAGGTTGTTTTGCGCCGGTTTGGGTTCCAGTGGCGCGTCATTGAGCTGGTAAAAACGGCCATTCATGGAGAAGCTGCTGTTGTTATAAAGACCTTTGATGACCTGACAGGCTTCTTCCAGACGTCTCAGACGTTCATTCACGGAATAAAATGGAATGCCGTATTTCGCGTGTTCATTTTCCTGCCAGCCTGCGCCCAGACCCAGTACCAGACGTCCGCCGCTGATATGGTCAACGGTCGCGGCCATCTTCGCCAGAACGGCCGGGTGCCGGTAAGTATTGCCGGTGACCAGGGTTCCGAGCCGGATATCCGGTACGGTTGCCGCGAGTGCGCCCATGGTGGTCCAGGCTTCCGGCCAGGGGGCTGAGGTATCTTCCGCGTTAGGCATGAAATGGTCGGCAATCCACATACCATCCCAACCCGTCGCAGCGACGTGCTGCCCAAGGGTCTTCATGGTTTCAAAGTCCTGCGTAGGTTGGGGCCAGAAACTGAATCTCATACTGATTCTCCGTTAGAGTGAATGGCGGCGGAAACCTTCAATGTGACATGGGGTTGATAACATCTGTTTCCCGTTATTGAGTTCATGTTTTCATGTCATTGATTCAACAACAACGGTTGATGACAGCTGTCAGGCTTCTGTTCATCATGGCCCCCGCTCTGAGGATTGCGCTATCATGCCTGACAAACAAAAAAAGGAATAGCTTATGAATGGTGCTGATACGCTGATTCAGTCATTTGTGCAGGCAGGCGTGAATGTCTGTTTTGCGAATCCGGGAACCTCTGAAATGCATCTGGTGCAGTCTATCGATGCCGAACCAGGGATGCGGGCGATACTGGCCCTGTTTGAAGGTGTCTGCACCGGCGCTGCCGATGGGTATGGCCGGATGACAGGCATGCCAGCAACGACCTTGCTACATCTGGGGCCCGGGTTTGCCAACGGCATCGCCAATTTACACAATGCCAGACGGGCGTCTTCACCCATCATTAATCTGGTCGGTAACCATGCCACCTGGCACGTCGGGCATGATGCACCACTGACCTCCGACATTGATACGCTGGCGCGAAATGTATCCAGCTGGATCAAGAGCGATTCCTCTGCGGCTTCGCTGGCTGCGGATGGTATGGGTGCCTTGCAGGCAGCCCTGACCGCCAAACCTGGCTCGCAAGGGCAGATTTCCACCATGATCATTCCGGCTGAAGCCTGCTGGCAGGATGCCAGCACTATTGCCAGCGCACCTGCCAGACCTGTCAGGCCAGTTGTCGATGAATCGGTTATCCGGGGAATAGCGACGCAGCTTGAGGCTGGTTCACTGCTGCTGCTGGATGGCCATGCACTGACGGAAGAAGGTATCAGGGCTGCCAACCAGATCGCGACAGCGACAGGTTGTCAGGTGCTGGCCTCGACC
>JAGRIO010000352.1 GCA_020443225.1 Pseudomonadales bacterium | reverse complement strand
ACCCGTGGCAAGGGTAGCGGGGGACTGGTGCTGGCAGGTCACACAGACACAGTGCCACTGGATGAAGCCCTGTGGCATTCTGATCCATTCAGGCTTACCGAGGCAGATGGTCGCTGGTGGGGGCTTGGCAGTTGCGACATGAAGGGTTTTTTTGCCCTGGCACTGGAAGCCATCGCCCTGGAAGGGGATGTGGACTATCTGCGACCCCTGACCATTGTCGCGACCGCCGACGAAGAATCTTCGATGAGCGGAGCGAGAGCTCTGCAGGCGGCTGAACTCTGTGGCGCCCGCTTTGCGGTCATTGGTGAGCCCACCGAGTTACGGCCAGTCACCCGGCATAAAGGCATAATGATGGCCAATATGAACATCCAGGGTAAGGCAGGACACTCTTCTAACCCAGCCCTCGGCAATAATGCTATCGATGCTTCCGCAATCGCTCTGCAGGAACTGATGTCTTTTCGCACTGAGCTGGCCAGACGCTATCACGATCCCGGATTTGAGGTCGCCGTACCGACCCTGAATCTGGGCTGTATTCACGGCGGAGACAATCCCAACCGGATCTGCGACCACGTGGATATCAGTTTCGACATTCGCGTACTGCCGGGGATGGACAATACCAATATGCTGGAAGAGATACGCGCCAGAGTCGAGCCGAAACTCACCGACCTTGGTCTGACGCTGAGTCTGGATCTGTGTCACGAAGCCATTCCACCCTTTGAATCAACTGGCAACGAACTGGCTACTACCCTGGCAAATCTGACCGGCTACGAGCCCCGGTCTGTTGCTTTTGGCACCGAAGCACCCTTCCTTTCAGCGCTCGGTATGGAAACGGTTGTGATGGGGCCGGGTTCTATCGATCAGGCTCACCAGCCGGACGAATTCCTCGAAATAGCACAAGTTGATCCGACTATTGCTATAATTCGCCGCCTTATCAGGATTCATTGCCTGGCAGAATGACCCTGCTGGCAGACTTCTGACGCCCGGCGTCGCCGGCAACTCACTGAAGCTGTGATCATGAACGACAACCACGACTACATCAGATGGTTCAGGGACGCATCTCCCTACATCAACGCTCACCGGGGCAAAACCTTTGTGTTTCATCTCGGTGGCGAAGCCGTAAGCCATCCCAATTTCCAGAATATTATTGCTGATATCAGTCTTCTGGCGAGTCTGGGTGTGCGACTGGTGCTGGTACACGGCAGCGCACCGCAGATCAATCAGCAGATTGAAGCAAAGGGCCTCGCCAGTGATTACGTCGGTGAAGTCAGGATTACAACCCCTGACCTCTTACCGCTGGTGCTGGAAGCCACCGGCAAAGTGCGGGCCGATATTGAGGCCAGGCTGTCCATGGGCAGACCCGGTGCGCCACAATCCGCCTCACGAATGACCGTCGTCTCTGGTAACTTCATCAAAGCCAAGCCGCTGGGCATCGTCGACGGTGTCGACTATCACCATACCGGAGCCGTCAGGAAGGTAAACACCGAAGCATTACGTCAGCAGCTGGATCTTGGGGCCACCGTGCTCTTGTCTCACACCGGCGTTTCACCCTCCGGTGAGATCTTTAATGTCAATTCTGCTGAAGTCGCCACTGAAATCGCGGTGGCATTACTGGCAGATAAGCTGATCTTCTTCACCGGGGAAGACGGCATCCTGGACGATCAGCAGCAAACCATCAATGAACTGCCGGTTTCAGAGATTACGCCGTCGGAATTTTCTGCCTACCATCCCCTGCGACTGGCGCATAACGCCTGTACACGTGGCGTTGATCGTTGCCAGATTATCAGTTTTATTACCGACGGTGCGTTGCTGGAAGAGCTTTTCACCCGTGATGGTTCCGGCACCCAGGTGACCCGGACCAGTTACGAGAAAATCAGACCGGCAACGCCGGATGATATCAGCGGCATTGTCGATCTGATTGCACCACTGGAAGAGCAGGGCATTCTGGTCAGACGCTCCCGCGAGCTACTGGAATCCGAGTACGACCGGTTTACGGTGATCGAGCGCGACGGCATGATTGTCAGTTGCGCGGCGCTTTATCCCTTTGAAAATAAGGCAGAGCTGGCATGTCTTGCCACCCATCCCGATTACCGGGACAACGACCGGGGCGAGCTGCTGATGAAGGAAATTGAAACCCAGGCCCGCAGGCGTGGATTTGAAGCACTGTTCGTACTCACCACCCACACGGTGCACTGGTTCCGGGAAAGAGGCTTCAGGCAAATCGCTCTGGATGATCTGCCAGCTTCACGGAAATCACTCTATAACTATCAACGAAATTCCAGATTGCTGGAAAAGCCACTGAGCTAAGACAGGATATTGTTATGCCACGTTACCGATCCAAAACTTCGACCCATGGCCGCAACATGGCAGGCGCGCGCGCACTCTGGCGTGCGACAGGTATGCAGGAAGATGATTTCGGCAAACCCATTATCGCCATTGCCAACTCGTTTACCCAGTTTGTGCCGGGGCACGTACACCTGAAAGACCTGGGCCAGCTGGTCGCCCGTGAAATAGAAAAGGCTGGCGGTGTCGCCAAGGAGTTCAACACCATCGCCGTGGACGACGGCATTGCCATGGGGCATGACGGCATGCTCTACAGCCTGCCTTCACGGGACATCATCGCCGATTCCATTGAGTACATGGTCAATGCTCACTGCGCCGATGCGCTGGTGTGTATTTCCAACTGCGACAAGATTACACCGGGCATGCTGAACGCGGCTCTGCGCCTGAATATTCCAACGGTGTTCGTGTCTGGCGGTCCGATGGAAGCCGGGCGGACTAAACTGGCAAACCACAACACCAACCTGATTCATGCCATCGTCGTTGCTGCAGACGAGCAGTTTACTGATGCCGAGGTGGATGAATACGAGCGGTCGGCATGCCCCACCTGCGGCTCCTGTTCTGGCATGTTTACCGCCAATTCCATGAACTGCCTGACAGAGGTGCTGGGATTGTCATTACCGGGTAATGGTTCGCTTCTGGCTACCCATGCCGACCGCGAAGAACTGTTTCTGAACGCTGGCAGAACTGTTGTGGATATCACCAGACGTTACTATGAGCATGACGACGATTCTGTGTTGCCGAGAAACGTCGCTACCAAATCTGCCTTTGAAAATGCCATGACGCTTGATATCGCCATGGGGGGTTCAACCAACACCATTCTTCACCTGTTAGCAGCCGCTCAGGAAGGGGAGGTTGATTTTACCCTGAGCGATATTGACCGCTTGTCACGCAAGGTGCCCAACCTGTGCAAAGTTGCCCCGATGGTTGATACCTACCACATGGAAGACGTTCACCGGGCCGGTGGCATCATGGGAATTCTGGGGGAACTGGACCGGGGTGGTCTGCTTGATAGTACCGCCCACAGTGTGTACAGCCCATCGCTGAAGGAAACGCTGACAAAATGGGACGTCACCGTGACCAGCGACACCGCTGTGCAGAATTTCTACCGTGCCGGACCGGCCGGTATTCCTACTCAGGTAGCCTTCAGTCAGGCAACCCGCTACGACACGCTGGACATTGACCGGGCAGAAGGCTGCATTCGCGATATTGCCCACGCCTATTCCACCGAAGGTGGTCTGGCAGTGCTGTTTGGCAACATCGCGGAAAATGGCTGCATCGTCAAGACTGCGGGCGTGGATGAAAAAATCTGGAAGTTCCGGGGACCTGTCAGGGTCTTCGAAAGCCAGGATTCCGCTGTTGAAGGCATTCTGAACGGCAAAGTGGTCGAAGGCGATGTTGTGGTCATTCGTTATGAGGGACCCAAGGGCGGGCCCGGCATGCAGGAAATGTTGTACCCCACCAGCTACCTGAAATCCAAAGGACTGGGCTCTGCCTGTGCGTTGCTGACGGACGGGCGCTTTTCTGGCGGTACTTCCGGCCTGTCTATCGGCCATGCCTCACCAGAGGCGGCTCAGGGCGGGGCAATAGGACTGGTGGAAGAAGGGGATGAGATAGAAATCGATATTCCCGGCCGCACCATCAACCTGCTGGTTTCCGATGCTGA
>JAGRIO010000351.1 GCA_020443225.1 Pseudomonadales bacterium | reverse complement strand
GCTTTCCGGCACACTCATGTTCCAGATGTAACCCTGGTTGTCGGCAGATGCCATGTTCCAGATATAACCTGTGCTTTCTGGCAGACTCATGTTCCAGATGTAACCGGCGTTCTGCGAATCACCCATGTTCCAGATGTAACCGCTGTTCTCCGCATCACCCATATTCCAGATATAACCCATGTTCCAGATATACCCATCGTTCTCTGTAAACGCCATATTCCAGATATAACCGGCGTTGGCGGCATTACCCATGTTCCAGATGTAACCGGCATTCTCCGGGTTCGTCATATTCCAGATGTAACCCTGGTTTTCGGCGTCCGCCATATTCCAGATGTAACCTTCCGTCTCTGACGAGGCCGTATTGTCGGCTGCGCCATTGTTCCGGGCATTAGCCATATTCCAGATGTAACCCTTCTGCTCCAGCTCTGCCATATTCCAGATATAGCCGTTAGCTTCGAAATCACTCATGTTCCAGATATAGCCATTCTGTTCCAGGGCGCTCATATTCCAGATGTAACCCATGTTCCAGATATATCCCATGTTCCAGATGTAACCCATATTCCAGATGGAACCTTCCGTGGAAGCCCAGTCGCCCATATTCCAGATGTAACCATCGGCGGTGGTCATGTAGAAGTTACCGTCTTCATCCACGTTGGCGGGCCCGCCAAAATGGTTCAGCCCCTGCAGATCCTCATCAATATCCAGCCCCTGATTGACACAGTCAGAAGCCTGGTTGTGAACTGCGTCCCAGGCATTCACAAGACCCGCACCCTGCTGCAGCAGACTGTATGCGAGTGACCCATCAGGCCGGGTTGCCGCGCGGGCAGACGACATCAGGCGGCACTTCACATCGTCCGGCGACAGATCCGGATTGTTCTGTAGCATCAGCGCAGCAACGCCACTGGCGACAGCTGCGGCCTGAGAGGTACCGGACATCAGAAAGTAGCTGTACCCGTCATGGAACTCCGGATGTTCACGGGCGATGTAAGTATCCAGTGACATCTGCCCCATCATATGGCCGCCCGGCGCGGTGATCTCTGGCTTCACGAAGCCTTCCATGGTCGGACCGGCGGAGGAGAAGGTCGCCAGGTAATCATCGGCCAGATAGTCCGGCGTATAGTGATCTGTCATGGCGCCAACTGTCACAACATAGGGCACATTACCAGGCACACCGACAGTCATGGGTTCCGGCCCATTGTTGCCGGAGGAGACCACAACGACGATACCAGCGCGCCAGGCCGCCATTACCGCGAGATTCATTGGGTCCTGCCAGTAGTGAGACATCGGCGTGCCACTGAATGACAGATTCAGCACACGGATGTTGTATTCATTCTTATGAGCGATGACATAGGCAATGGCCCGGATCACGTTCATATAGGTACCGCGACCTTCCTCATCAAAAGCTCTGACGATCACCAGGTCAGCGTCTGGCGCAATACCGTGGTAGGAACCAGGCACCTTACCCTCCAGGTCCAGGGTGCGGCGTGAACTGGCCAGCACACTGGCGATGTGACTACCATGGCCATTGTCATCTGCCATGGGTACCGAGGTGCGGTTGGCAATAGCATCGTAAAAGGCTGATACCCTGGGTTTCCTCGCGGTATCCAGCATGATCGAACGGTTAGCCCAGCTTCCGGTATCGATGATAGCAACACCCACACCATCACCGGTCACGCCTTCAACATGCAGCATATCGGCATCTATCAGGGTCGGGTAAAAGGTATCCCGGCGCTTGCCTTGCATCGGCAGCGTTGAATGATGGGCATAATCAACTGTCAGCCCTTCGCTAAAATCAGCACTGACCTGATAGTCATCCGGAAGATTGGCAGCGTCATTACTGAAGGTCAGTGTAATATCGCTGGTACCGCGCTGACGAATCCTGCCTTTAACGGGTATCGCCACATAGGGTTCAGCATCTGCAAGCCTGACCTTTCTGCCGTTTATGGAAATACCGGTCAGCTCGCCATTTTCAACCGGCCAGCCCAGTGTCAGACTCTCGTAAGAGAGGCGCTCTCGGCCGAGATTATGAATGGCCCAGCTGACCTGATTACCACTGATAGTGAGTTCCGGGTCACCCTTGGCTGACACGGTGATACCGGCAGTCTCAACAGTGTTGTTCGCCGCTATAGCCATCACGTTAGGATTGCCTTCCAACAGTGCTGCCTGCCGTGCTGTGAGAGTGACACCCAGCCCGTTCATAAAGGCAAATTCCTCGATAACTTCGGCATTCATCAGCGCCAGTTGTTGCCGCAAACGACTGAGATCCTTCGCTACCACGATAAATTGTTTCTTCACCGCTACCAGCTGGGTATCACCGAGACTGGCAACCTGCAGGTACTCATCACTGTCAACCTGCTCAAAGAGTCCGAAGCGATCATCTGCACCACGGGTATACTCTGGTGACAACTGGTTCAGAAAACCCCCGTCACGAATTCCCCCACCAGGGTGTCGGTCACGATCGTCACGCCATATATGGCCAGCAACCTCCGCGCCGTCTGTCGAGTCCTGGTCGTCACCACCGCCGCGCTGGCCGTTTTCTTCCTCATCCCACAGATACCGGGCCAGAGTTACTGCACCATTGCCAGAGCCTTTGCGGGTATTGCCCGCGGGCGCTTCCTCTTCTCGCCATGGATTACGTGCCAGCATTCCTTCCGTTCTGAAGGCAGGCTCAATGAGCCTTTGCTCAGGGGTTCTGACGCCATTTTTCAATGGCCGATCGGTTGCTCGCTGAAGTTGATCCTGTCCGGACAGGTCGCCATCCCTGGCAAACGGAGCTTGCTCCGGGTCCAAAGAAACAGGATTCATGAGAGATTCATTCCACAGATAAGAAGACAGATTCATTTCCTGCCTGGTATCCGCGTTAGCTGTTGAGGTAATGCAAACCAATAGTGCGAGAGTTTTCCAGCTCGACATTAGTATCTCCTTGGTGTCAGATTTTTATGGGTCAGGGGGAACATTGCGGCATTCCCACACGACCATTACCGTCGCTATCCATAGACGACTTGTTTTTGGTGCCCACACCCCGTATTGCGGTACGCAGGTATAGCGCCATTTTTTATTGATAAATCATCCGGCTGTCAGAACCTCAGATCTGATAGCTTGCACAGCGCCTGCCCTGCTGCGATGACATCCACAATCGCCCGACAGGTGCCCTCTTTAGATCAATATTCCACAGATTGACAACGAACAGTCCGCTCCCTCAGGGACGTGACTGGTCAATTTTTGTCATTACTCGGTAGCAATATGACAGGTTAACTAAAAGCAGGAAACATGCCATATGAGGAATGCGTCGTAAGTTGTTGTTTTACTGAGAGTCGGATTGCGAGCCGTCAAATAAAAGCAAAATACGGCGAAGAAATAAGACGAATATGCTCATTTTTGCTCGCCATATTTTTCTGTTTGGGAAATTTATGGCGAGACAGATATCAGGCGGCGGTAGGTAGGCACTGACACACCCATGAGCGTGGCAGCTTCCTTGCGGTTGATGTGGCGATCTTCCAGTTCCCTGATCAGCAACCGGGAAATATAGTCCAGCAACGGTATTCTTTCCCTGCGGGCCTGTTCTATCAGGTTATCGAGTAACTCGTTCACAGGTACCCAATGTGTCGGCCGCGGGGGCGGAAGGTTGCCGTACTCATCCCGCATGCGGGTGACCTTCCGGCGCAGTGTGGATTCGGGGATATTGAGTGTGGATGCAGCACGGTTCAGGACATCATCGTTCAGAGACAGGCAGGCCCGGATCAGATCTTCCTCTAACCACAGACCAATAGGCGGCAGATCCTCGACATGATCAGCCAGGGCCAGATCGACGAGCCCGGAAAGCCAGGTATCAGGACTGCGTTCGCTGGCAGGGGCTGCCTGTCCGGGACTGCCGGCCTGCTCCGGGAACAATCCCAGATGAATCGAGCTGATCTGAGAATCCTTGCACAGGATAACCGCACGGTTAAGAACATTGACCAGTTCGCGAATGTTACCCGGCCAGTCGTACTGCTTCAGCGCCTGTTCCGCATC
>JAGRIO010000350.1 GCA_020443225.1 Pseudomonadales bacterium | reverse complement strand
CTGGCAATTCCCCTTAAGAGCTATACCCAGCCGCTGGTCATCATGAGTGTGATTCCGTTCGGTGCCGTCGGTGCGATTGTGGGCCACTTCGTAATGGGCTGGAACCTGATCTTCTTCTCACTTCTGGGCATCATTGCCCTGTCTGGTGTGGTGGTGAACGCCTCACTGGTACTGGTGGACTATATCAACCGTCAGCGCCGGGAAGGTGTACCGATATTTGAGGCCGTCACCACCGCTGGGGTAGCGCGCTTCAGGCCGATTGTCCTGACCTCGGTCACCACTTTTGTAGGACTGGTGCCCCTGATGAGCAATCAGCAACCGGAAACCTTTATGTTTATTCCCATGGCGATTTCGCTGGCTTTTGGGGTCCTGTTCGCTACCGTAATCACGCTGTTTCTGGTGCCCAGCCTGTACCTGATGCTCAATGACTTTGAACGCCTGCTGGGCTGGGACAAGGAAGAGGACCCGGCCCTTACGCTGCGAGAAACTCCGCTAACCGCTGAATAAGTGCTTCCGGCTGGTCATAGTGAATCATGTGACCAGCGCCCGGAATCACTTCATGGCGCGCGTCAGGAAACAGCTGACGCCGCCGCTCCAGCTCGGCTTCATAATGCTGAGTCGCGATTTCCAGACCATGACGCATACCCGTCCAGTAATTCTTCCCGAACTCACCTGTGACGATCAGTACCGGGGCGTCAATATGCTGAACAAGCGCTTCGGTTTCATCATGAGAAAAGGTCTGCCAGACCATCTGTACTGCCGGGTCCCAGCGCCAGCGGACCCCACCTTCGGTATGCGGCTCTACTCCGAAGTCGGCAATTCTGCGGGCAGCTTCTTCAGACAGATTGGGGTTGTTGCGACGTAACCTTTGATAAGCATCTTCATTATCAGCCATCGGTTTCAGCTGACTGGAAAGCTGACTGATCTGCTCTATGGTTTCGCGGTACTGCTGGCGTTCGGCTTCCGGGCTTAGCGGTTCTGCAGGTTTCGGCGGTCCCATACCATCCAGCAGAATCAGTCTGCTGATTTTCTCGGGAAATCCGCCGGCATAGCGCGCCGCGATATGACCACCCAGGCTATGACCCACCAACACTAAACGCTCCAGCCCAAAGTGGGTGACCAAAGCATGCAGGTCCGCAACAAACTGCACCATGGCATAGCTGCCGGGATTATGGCTGCCACCGTGGCCACGCAGGTCGGGCAGGAATATATCAAAATCTGCCCCAAAGGCTTCTGCCAGCGGGTACAGCGAAAGCCCGTGGTCGCGCATACCATGCAGCAGAACCATGGCTGGTTTACCCTCTGTACCTAAGCGGATCAGCGACAGCTCGCAGTTAGATCCATTGAAGTAAATACGATTGAAACTCACACGCAGGGTTCCTGAAAAAGCGCCCAGACTACCGCCGGTCACGGCGCATGGCAATCGCTTCATCCTGTCGTTTCAGCCTCTCAACTTACCCTGCCACGGTTTCAATTCCAGAGACCTTGGTTTATAACATCAGCTTCCGGTTCTGCGCCCGGCGTCAGGACCCTGTCTGTGAATCAATCGCCAAGGACCTCCATGAATTTCTACCGATACCTGCGCACATTGAAACCTCGTATTCTGTCTGGCTGTGTCATGGCGCTGGTGCTGCTGACCCAGCAGGCACTGGCAGCCAGCGATCCTTTTGATCTCAATGTGGATATTCCCTACTCACTGCACAAGCTCGATAACGGCCTGACAGTGATAGTCCACGAGGATCACAAGGCACCCATCGTCGCCGTCAATATCTGGTACCACGTCGGTTCCAAGAATGAAGTCCGGGGCAAAACCGGCTTTGCTCACCTGTTCGAACATCTCATGTTCAACGGGAGTGAGAACCATGACGAAGACTGGTTCGGCGTTACCGACAAACTGGGCGCTACCACTCTGAACGGCACCACTAACTGGGACCGCACCAACTATTTTCAGAACGTACCCACCAGCTCACTGGACAGTATTCTGTGGCTGGAGTCTGATCGTATGGGTCATCTGCTCGGCGCCATTACCCAGGACAAACTGGACGAACAGCGCGGTGTCGTGCAGAACGAAAAGCGTCAGCGGGAAAACAGCCCCTATGGCATGGGTGCAGAGATTCAGTACAAGAGCATTTATCCCTACAGCCATCCTTATTCCTGGACCACCATCGGCTCGATGGAAGACCTGAACGCGGCAACGGTCGATGATGTTCATGCCTGGTTTAAGAAATACTACGGTCCTTCAAACGCCGCACTGGTCATTGCCGGTGATGTTGAGACTGACGAAGTAGTTAAAAAGGTGGAACACTATTTTGGTGACATTGAACCCGGTCCGCCACTGACCAAACAGGCATCCTGGGTCGCCAAGCTGACAGGCACTCACAAAGAGGTGAGCTACGACCGCGTCAATCAGACCATGATGATGAAGTCCTGGAACATTGAAGGTTATGGCAGTACCGACCCTGGCTATCTGGACATGGTAGCCGCGATACTGACCAGCGGCAAAAGCTCAAGGCTTTACAAGCGCCTGGCCTATGATCAGCAACTGGTCTCATCCGTCAGCGCCTACACCTCAGTGGGCGAAATCGCCGGTACCTTTGAAATTACGGCCATGATTAATCCGGGTGTCGACGAATCAGCAGTCGACGCCATCATCGAAGAGGAACTCGCAAAGTTCCTGAAAAAAGGACCAACCCGAAAAGAGCTGGAGCGGGTAAAAATCCAGGCTATCAGCGGCTTCGTACGGGGCATTGAGAAAATCGGTGGCTTCGGTGGCAAATCTGACATTCTGGCCAAGAACTACACCTATACCGGCGACCCGGCCCACTACCAGAAGGAACTGAAGCAGATCAGTGAGGCTGACCCCAGAGATCTGCAGCAAGCGGCTGTTCGCTGGCTGAGCGACGGCATGTACCAGCTGGAAATCCGCCCGTTCCCGAAACTGGCAGCCAGCAGTGAGGGTGCCGACCGATCGGCCATTCCAGAAGCTGGTACACCACCAAAGGCGAAGTTTGACGATTTTCAGCGTGCTGAACTGGAGAATGGTCTGAAGGTCATTGTGGCCACCCGCGACACCATACCGGTGGTTAACATGCAATTGTCAGTTGACGCTGGTTACGCCTCTGATCAGTTCAGCCGTGCCGGGGTCGCCAAGCTGGCCATGAATATGATGGACGAGGGAACCGAGTCCCGGGACGCACTGGATATCAGCGATGAGCTGATCATGCTGGGCGCTGACCTTTCCGCAGGTTCTAATCTGGACACCTCCTTTGTCAGCCTGTCTTCCCTGAAAACCACCCTGGATGATTCCCTGGATGTCTTCGCTGATGTTGTCCTGAACCCGGCATTCCCGGCCTCAGAGCTGGAGCGCCTGCGCACCCAGCAACTGACGGCAATACAGTCAGAACAGGTCAGCCCGCAATCTATGGGTCTGCGGGTATTTCCGCAACTGGTGTATGGCAAGGGTCACGCCTACAGCAATCCCTTTACGGGCTCAGGCACCCTTGAGTCGGTTAATGCGATCACACTGGACAACCTGAAAGACTTCCACCGCACCTGGTTCCGGCCTAATCACGCGACCCTGATTATTGTTGGCGATATCACCATGGACGAGGTCCTGCCCCGCGTGAAGGCACGACAGCGTATCGCACTGCCGACGGTTCTTCCGCAGAAGAACATCAGTCAGGTTGAACGGCCAGAGCAGACCAGAATTTATCTGGTAGATCGTCCTGATTCCCAGCAATCCTTCCTGTTCGCCGCTCAGGTCACCAGCCCCAAGGCAAATCCGGAAGAGATTGAAACTGAGGCGATGAACGATATTCTTGGGGGGCAGTCTTCAGCCCGTATCAATATGAATCTGCGGGAAGACAAACGCTGGTCCTACGGCGCGTACACCGGCATCGTCAACGCCCGGGGCCAACGCACCTTCTATATGATCACCAATGTCCAGACAGACAAGACGGCTGAATCGATTGCGGAAACCATGAAAGAGTTTCGTAACTACATCGGCGACAAGCCTGC
>JAGRIO010000349.1 GCA_020443225.1 Pseudomonadales bacterium | reverse complement strand
TTCGAGTCCTCTTTCCGGCACCACCTTCCACTCGCTCAAATGTTTTCAACGAAAGCCCCCCCGCTGCGACCGCTTCCCAGCTTACCGGTTTACAACCAACGCTTTGGAAAATTGGCCTGAACGCCGGTGCCTGCCCCTGAGCGTTTTTATCAGCACCCGCCACTAACCGCTGGCGGGTGCGATCTAAGGATCAGTTTTCTGAATCCGCTTTGCATGCCGCAGCACCTGCTCGACCACCGCATCATAGTCAGCTGTTTTTTCTGCGATGGAAACTGCACCATAAACCTTCAGAATGCCAAGCTCGCTGGCGGATGCGCCAGACATGCCGATCACAGGAATTCTCGGGAAGTTTTCCGCTATGTGCAATGCCACTTCAAAGCCGCTGATACCCGGCATCTGAAGGTCGGTAACAACCAGATCAAAAGCCTCAACACTGAATTCTGCTGACACAACATCCGAACCTACCGCCACTGTGGGTGATGGAAAACCTTGTGCGATCAATGCCTGAGACAACAACTCAGAATCATCCGGATCATCATCAACTATCAGTACTTTCAGGTGATACAACTCATATCTCCATATAAAAAATAAAATCAGGGCGCCGGTTTGTTGAGCAATAGCCAGTAGAAGCCAAGCCGGCTGACGGCCTGACTGAACTCTTCAAAATCGACGGGCTTTTTGACATAACTGTTCGCTCCCAGATCATAACTTTCTACCAGGTCACTATCCTCTTGTGAGGTTGTTAGCATCACAACCGGTGTACGCTTAGTGGAATCCTGTGATCGCAGTTCACGAAGAACATCAAGCCCACTGACTTTGGGCATATTGATATCAAGCAATATCAGTGCTGGTAAATCACTCTTGTCCCGGTCTGCATATTTGCCCCGACAGTACAGGTAATCCAATGCCTCCAGTCCGTCACGACATACCTGTATTTCATTGACGAGATTGCTCATCTCCAGGGCAGCAATCGTCAGCAATTCATCGTCAGGGTTATCTTCAACCAGCAGAATTTTCGGTGCTTTATCCATGTTCGCCTTCCAGTGAAAAATAAAATGTCGCGCCGTTGTCGGGTTCGGCTTCGGCGAATATACGGCCCCCATGCTTGCTCACGACTCTTTTGACCGTAGCCAGACCAATGCCTGTGCCGGCAAAATCATCGGCATGGTGCAGTCGCTGGAAAGCACCAAACAACTTTCCAGCGTATTTCATATCGAATCCCACACCATTATCTTTTACGAAGAAATACTGATTGCCATCTATGTTGGTGGTACCAATCTCGATACGTGCGTGTTCTGCTCTGGCTGTGAATTTCCAGGCATTGCTTAACAGGTTTTGCAGTAATATTCTGACCAGCGCCCGGTCTGCATGAACTATGAGCATGTCTGGTGCCACCAGTTGCACCTCTCTGTCGGGATCAAGTTCACGAAGCTCTGCAAGCTGCTCGCCAGCCATTTCGCTCAGATCAAGCCGGGTATGTTCGACATCCGCACGGGTAATGCGGGAGAGGTTAAGCAAATCATCAATCAGGTTCCCCATTCTCTGGCTGGCAGCCCGGATTCTTCGCAGGTAGTCCTGCCCTTTTTCATCCAGTTCTGACGTGTACCCTTTCAGCAGAATCTGACTGAAACCATCGAGTGAACGTAAAGGTGTTCTGAGGTCATGAGAGACAGAATAGGAAAACGCCTCTAGTTCCCTGTTAGTATTTTCAAGCTCCTGAGTTCGCTGCCGAACACGTTTTTCGAGTTCGGCATTAACTTCATGCAACGATTGCCGCGCACTATGTTCAGAGGTCACATCGCGGCAGATTCCCACCAGGTACTCTTCCGTTGCTCTCTGATCAGTGATCAGATGTCCGACGCAATGAATCCAGCGCGTGGGTTCATCCTGTGGTGCAATTCTGAATTCAATATCAAAGCCACTTCTTAACTTCACAGCATCCGCAAACGACTTCTTCACCTGTGAGACATCTTCGTCTGCGATACGGGCAATCCAGTTCGAGGGATCTGCAGAGTTCACCGCTTCTTTTCCGAAACCGAACATCGAAAGTAACTGGTCATCGAACTCAAAGTGCCTGCTGCTCAAATTCAATGTCCAGATACCCAGTCCTGCATTGGCGACTGCCATCGCAAGTTTCGACTGAACGTCTATCAGTTCATTCTGCAGCTGAAGTTGCTTTCCGATATCGGTGACAGACGCCATAGTCATCAGCTCGTCTTTCCACGGTGTGGGACTCAGTGAAATGCTGACCGCAACTTCCCTGTTATCTGAGGTGAGGCAGTACAGTTCTGTGGACGCAGACATCTCCCGTGCAACGGGTCGGTTCTGATAATTGGTCATATACTCGCCATGATGAGCGCGAAACCGATGAGGCAAGAGCTCATCGACCTGCATCCCAACAAGTTGGTAGTCGGAATAACCAAATAATCCGGCTGCAGCCTGATTGACTACCCGAATCTGATGCGAATGATCTACCAGAAGCATAGGGGTAGGACTGCTGTTTACGGCTGAAAGAAAGCTCTGCTCGTTAGCCTCACGTTCGGCAAGTGACCTTAGCTGACTCTTTGTTTCTTCCCTTGTTTGACTGACAAACGCAAATGCAACGCCAAACGATATCACCACCATTACCAGCAGCCAGAATAGCGAGAGGTATTCCATCCGCAGTTCTTCGGTATCTACCGCCATGAGATCAGGCGACAACCAGACGATGAAATACAGGATACTTCCCAGAGACTCAGAGACAATGTTTGGCGAAACGCGCTCTGGTCTGACACGGGAAAATGACACAATACCCTCTGACGTCAGATCACTTTCAAAACGTCCGTCAGTGCCTCCTTTCAGTTTCTTCCAGATTTCGGGGTACAGTATATCGAGTCGCTGATTATTACCCGCCGGCAGCATGAACCCCCATTCCTGTTCTGTTGAGGGGCCCAGTAACCAGTAGCCTTCACCATTCACCAGCCATACCTGACCAGCAGTAACGACGCTGATTTCCCTGAGTCGCGCCAGCAATCGCCCACCTTTGTAGTTGATGATCACTATGCCGAGAGGTTCACCCAACTCATTCCTGACTGGTCTGGCGATGCGAATAACCGGGTTTAGAGGCTTCTGAATCGCACCGTTTTCAATATTCAGATCAAAGGGTGACACGTAATATTCACCCAGCCGGATGTTGATGCTGTTCTGAAAGTAATAGCGGTGCGATTTGTCCTGCAGCGTTTCGGGATCACGTATCCTGACACCGAGTGAAGTACCATCGATACGGATCAGTTCCTGACCTTCCGTATCGATGAAACGTAGCTGGTCATACAGTCCGTAGCGGCTTTGCATGATCTCGGCCAGTTTCTGTTCAGCGAGTTCCCGGTCCGCGGGGGTGCGGTTCAGCGCAAACCGACGCAGACTTTCCAGTTGCCCCAGGTATTTGACGTCGCGCATTACCCACTGAATCTCGAGCTGGAACATCTGAAACATCTCCTGCACAACACTCTTGTGGTCCGCCTGACGCTGGGCGTAGAACGATGCCTGACTGCTCTGAAACAGAAAGTAGAGCCCCACCGAAATGACCAGGATCAACGGAGTACTGAGAAGCAACCCACGCTGGAGTACCCGAAGACCAAATCTCAGATTGAAATTGACAAAGCTGGCCTGCAAATCAGATTGAGTGGACACAGTCAGATACGCTTGCTGGTATCAAAAGTGCGTGACAGACGTTCACCGAAGAGGCAAAGCGGCGTGCAGCAGCTGGGCGGCTGCAGGGACAGGAGACAAAATAGTGCATTCCTTAGGTATAGACAGTTTCCCGGCAATTTCCACCAGCAGGCAAATACAATCTGGCAGCGTCCGAAGCCAGACAACAGGGTGCTTAATTTCGGGAACGAGGGAACCGTAACTGGTTTGCCCCGGGGCTGATCGCCTGGAGAAGAATGTTCAGTGGCGATCAGACCAGAGGCAGGTCGGGGAATGACAGCTATTGTGAGCTGTCTTGGCGAGCAAAGCTCACATCAGAAATCTTTCTGCACAACCGTACCG
>JAGRIO010000348.1 GCA_020443225.1 Pseudomonadales bacterium | reverse complement strand
TCGACGGCACCTACCAGCATCCTGCAAGGTCATCGGCATCGATAACTCAGAAGCCATGGTTGAACGCTGCCGCACCAATGTCGCGCGTGACCGCAGCCAGGCAGCCATTGAGATACGCCATGAATCAATGCTAGATACCGCCTTCAGCAATGCCTCGGTGGTCGTCATGAACTTCACCCTGCAATTCATTGCAGATGCTGACCGGGAGCCACTCCTGCGCCGGATTGCTGAGGGTTTGCTGCCGGGCGGCATTCTTATCCTGTCAGAGAAGGTAGAATTTGCTGACCCTGAAATGCAGTCGACCATGACCACGATTCACCATGACTTCAAGCGTTATCAGGGCTACAGTGATCTGGAGATATCTCAGAAACGGGCAGCGCTGGAAAACGTGCTGATCCCCAATACGGAAGACCTGCACATCAGACGCCTGCAGGATGCCGGCTTCAGCAAGGTATTTCCTTACATGCGCTGCCTGAACTTCGAATCAATTCTGGCAATTCGTTAACCTGCATACTGACACATGCATTACAGGCATCACTGAATTATGAGTGAATTTCTTACCGAAACCGAATTTCTTGAACTGCAACCGGAGCTGCAGGCTGGCAAGGCAAGACTGTGTATTCCGCGCTCAATTTCACGGGATTTCTTTATCCGCGTATCCAACAGTTCGGTTGAGAATACAACTGGCCACTCACTGCGCCTTAAGAAGTTCGTTATCTGGACTGGCGTGGCTATTCCACCACTGATGTTCATCGCCTGCGCCGCTCATGTCATCAACGAATTCGCCTGGACCGCCACCCTGTTGATTCCCCTGCTGGGAATCTTCTGGACGATTGTCACGGGTCTGACCGGCGATCGTGGCAATTTTCTGGCAGGCACGGTTGCGATGCTGCTGGCAGTCGGCATTGCCAGCCTGCTTCCACAGGCCTACGCCGTGATTTTGTTACTGATTTCGCTGTCACTATGGTTACACCGGTGTGTTTTTTTCCTGGCCCAGCACTGGCTCGTACAATTGCTGGCGCAGTCCTATCCAGCCTTCGATATGCTGGTGGAACATATCGAAATCCAGCGCGGACAGACTGATTCGTGAACGAGAAGCAAACCCCGGCTGAACTGCAAACTGACGTTAAGACAAGTATGACTGCTGATGTCGACGCCAGCATTCATCAGTTCCTGGAGATCCTCGGGACATCACCGCTGGCCCCACAAAAACAAGCACTGCAGGACGCCCTTGCACAGCATTATTTTCAGAAGAAACACGGCCGCAAGGACGAATGGGATCAGGCATTTGAAGCGCTGCCGGCAACTCAGCCTGCTACCGTCAGACTGGATACTGATTATGTGACCATTGGCAGTAGCGCCGATCTGAAAGAATCCGGAAACCTGCAGGCCCAGCTGCAGGTATTCAAACCCTGGCGTAAAGGGCCGTGGCGCATCTTCGGCACTGAGATTGATACGGAATGGCGCTCAGACTGGAAATGGAACCGAATCAGGCCCCACCTATCCCCCCTGCAGGATCGTTCAGTTCTGGATATCGGCTGTGGAAATGGCTACCACCTTTTCCGGATGCTGGGCGAAGGTGCTTCACTGGCAGTGGGGATCGACCCGACTCGTTTATTTCTTTATCAGTTTGCAATCGCCCGACGCTATCTGCCGCATACTGCGGCTTACCTGTTACCGCTGCGCAGTGAGCACTTGCCCGCCTTCGGCACCTTCGATACCGTGTTTTCCCTGGGTGTGCTGTACCACCGCCGTTCGCCGGTGGATCATCTGACAGAATTACTGAGCTTCCTGAGCCCGGGAGGCGAACTGGTTCTTGAAACCCTGGTCGTACCCGGCGACAAACATACGATACTGGTACCGACTGACCGTTATGCGATGATGGCTAATGTGTGGTTCCTGCCCAGCACCGGGGCACTGGAAACGCTGGTGGCGAGAGCCGGTTTCCGCAACGTCAGAACCGTGGATGTCAATCTGACGACCACAGAAGAGCAACGCGCCACTGACTGGATGACCTTTAACTCGCTGCCGGATTTCCTGGATCCGGAGGATTCCTCTCTGACCGCGGAAGGCTACCCTGCCCCAAGGCGCGCGATTGTCATGGCAAACCGCCCCTGAGGCGGCAGCATCCTATCCTGGCAAGGCGTGTCTGGCAGCATGTTCCTCATAGTAGCCCCAGATCTGATCGCCGAAATCAGCATACGGCTCTCCGGCTTCTTCGGCGGCCGCGTGCACGCTGATCAGCGCGCGGGTTAACTGGTCATGCAGGGCATTGACGTCTGCGAGACTGTAGCTCGCCGGCGTTGCAGCCAGCAAGGCAGGATCGTCCAGCAATGCTCTGCCCTGCTCACTCGCCAGCAATGCTTGCATGGTGCGAATGTCCTGCAGCCGGCGTTCGATACCATTGCCAAGCTCCAGCGACAACGCACCCAGTAACTGCGTCATCACCATCAGATCTGACTGCAGATAGGCAGATTTCAGATCAGGTAACTGAGTGGTGGCCAACCGCTGGGTCAGCATGCGCAAGGCTTCGTCTGCATGAGGAATCATGATACACGTCCAAATAGCTGTTTAGAGAAAGGTGACAGATAGTCGAGCAGAATACGGTTTTCACGGTCGGTCATGATCCAGCCAGCCATCGCCAGAATGGCATCTTTGCTGGCGCCATGATGAAAGTCTTCCGAGCTGGAGATCCAGATACCGACAGCTTTCACGGCATTAAAGACCCGCCACCAAAGGAAGTCGTCAGCATCTACCCTGAGCCCACTCGCCTGCTCCCAGATTTTCACTGCTTCCTTGTGCGGCAGCAGTCTGCCCGCCAGTTCCGGTGCGGCCCAGCTCCACAGAGGATCAAGACTCCATGCCAGATCCTCCAGCGGATCACCAACATGGCACATTTCCCAGTCGAGAATACCCAGTACCCCCTGCTCCGGATCAAACAGAAAGTTACCTGTCCGGTAGTCACCATGAACCACTGAAAGCTTCTGCGCTGGCGCCGGCATATGTCGTTTCAGCCAGCGAATCGCAGCCTGAGGAACTGGCTGAGGATGGATTTCATCATTCAGAATCACCTGCTCCCAGTAGGCGAGCTGCTCTGCGGCACAGTCCCCGGCCGCAGGGATGCGGGTTATCCGGTCAAATCCCAGCTCAACAGGGTCACAGGCAGCCAACCGGCCCAGAACTGCCCATTTTTCCTCTCCAATCCGTTGCCTCTGCGCCGGCGTCAGCATCGACACATCTGTGATGCCACCCCTGATTTCCGCCATGATGCTGAACGGCTGGCCCAGCCACACCGGATCTTCCTCCAGAAACAGTGGCTCCGGCACAGGCACACTGGTGGGGAAAATCGCCGCATAAGCGCCATATTCCAGCGCCCTTTCTGTATCAATCAGACTGGTCGGCGGGTCGCGACGGACAATCAGGCCCCGCTCTTCTCCGTCCACCTGCACCTGCAGGCGATAGGTTTCACGGGAAGCACCGCCGAAAATGCGGAAAGTGGCCAGAGTTGCAACCGGCTTTTGCCATTGCTCACTCAGATATTCCGCTACCCGTGTACCAACCTGTTCCAGAGTGACGTCACCCGCTGCCTGCTCCATTACTGTTCCTGTGTTGCAATCACTTGTCGGCCCCGATCATAAAACAGTCGGTAGCACCGGCACCAGACAGCCACTAACCCGAATTCACTTGCAACCCGGTTCCGGTAGCTGCTTAGATAGTCCCGTTGCCTGACGGGAAACAGATTTCTTTAGGAATGAGGATTCGCTGATGACGAACACAGCAACTACCCTGGGTGAACTGAAAGCGGGCGGGTACCAGCCCCGGACCGTCAGGGAAGAAATGAGGCGTAATCTCATGCAGAAGCTCGCCACGCAGGAGGAGGTTTTTCCCGGCATTGTTGGCTATGACGACACCGTCATACCACAACTGCAAAATGCCATTCTCTCCGGACAGGACATCATCCTGCTGGGAGAGCGCGGACAGGCCAAGTCAAGAATCATCCGCAGCCTGACCAGTTTGCTGGATGAATACA
>JAGRIO010000033.1 GCA_020443225.1 Pseudomonadales bacterium | reverse complement strand
GTCGATCGCTGGTTTGGCATCGCTGTTGAAATCCAGCCGGATATCGATCAGGGTGTTACTCGCAACACCACGATGTAAGTAAACCGAATCGCCCCGTAGTTCAACTGTCAGGGACTGGGGGTCCGTGGTCGAGATTAATCCGAAGGCGCCGGTCAGGCCTCTGACTGCCATCAGAGTGGCTGGTGTCTCCAGTGCTTTTCTTATCTTCTGACCGGTAATCCGGACAATGGGTACCGCATCATCTTCCAGTTCTACCTTCATTCATCGCACTCCACAAACTCCACAACCTCCAGATGGAAGCCGGAAATAGCGTTATAACGTGTTGGGGCACTCAATAGCCGCATTTTGCCTACGCCGAGGTCCCGCAGAATCTGCGACCCTGTGCCGATAACCCGGAACACACCGGTTTCTGTATTGACGCGCTGAACCGGTGGCATTTCCGGGAAGTAGCTGACCTGAGCCAGTGCTTCACTCTGAGAATGTTCCTGACCGACGATCACAACGACTCCTTTGCCTTCTTCTGCGATTCTGGCCATGGAGTCAGTCAGTGACCAGGTGCGCTTGTAGCCGGGTCGTTCGGTTCCAAGTATGTCACGAAGTGTGTTGAGGGTCTGCACCCGTACGAGGCAGGGTTCATCTTCTGAAATTTCACCGCGGATCAGAGCATAGTGAATACTGTCAGAGACCTTGTCGGTGTAGGTGCGCAGGGTAAAGAGGCCATGGGCCGTGGTGACTTCTTTTTCATCGACAATCTCAATGGTCTTGTCATTAATCGTCCGGTACTGGATTAAATCGGCAATGGTACCGATCTTGATGCCATGCTTTTCCGCGAATTTTTCCAGCTCCGGACGCTTTGCCATGGTGCCGTCTTCGTTCATGACTTCCACGATCACAGATGATGCCTCGTAGCCTGACATGCGGGCGAGGTCACAGCCGGCTTCTGTGTGTCCGGCGCGGGTGAGGACGCCACCTTGTTTGGCGATCAGCGGGAAGATGTGCCCTGGCATGACAATATCTTCAGGCTGGGCATTTTTGGCGACAGCGGTGCGCACCGTCCGGGCCCGGTCTGCTGCCGATATACCTGTGGTGATGCCTTCCGCGGCCTCAATTGAAACTGTGAAGTTGGTTTCATGCAGAGAGCTGTTGTTCTCCACCATCAGGGGCAGGTTCAGCTGCCGGGCGCGCTTCTCAGTGACGGTCATGCAGATCAGACCGCAGGCCTCCCGGGCCATGAAGGTGATGTGCTCTGGAGTGATCACCTCTGAGGCGATAATCAGATCGCCTTCGTTTTCCCTGTCTTCATCGTCCATGATGAGGACCATTTTCCCCTGCCGAAAATCTTCGAGGATTTCTTCGATGCTGTTGAGAGCCATGTGGGTACCAGCCGGAACGTTAGAATCGGGCGATTATACAAGAAATGTTGCGTATAATCCGACGTCATCATAACCACCGAAACAGACCTTATGAATCGGGAAAGCCTCATTGCAGCGCTGCAGTCTGTGTGCGGGAAAGTCATTGTCGATGATGAGCGCCTGCGGGTGTACGAAACCGACGGGCTGATGGCCAAAAAGCAACGACCGGGTGTGGTGGTGTTGCCGGAAACCATCGCCGAAGTTCAGGCGATCATGAGTTTGTGCCACAAAGCCGGTGTCCCCGTGGTGGCCAGGGGGGCAGGGACTGGCTTGTCCGGAGGTGCAACTCCCCATCCGGACGGTATCGTGCTGAGTCTGGCCAGATTTAACCGGATTCTTGAAGTGGATCAGCAGAACCTGCTGGCCCGGGTTGAGCCCGGAGTCACCAATCTCGCGATATCCCGTCATGTTGCCTCACTGGGGCTGTTTTATGCTCCGGATCCGTCTTCTCAGATCGCCTGCACCATTGGTGGCAACGTGGCGGAAAACAGCGGTGGCGTACATTGTCTGAAGTATGGGCTGACGGTACATAATGTTCGCAAACTGAAACTGATCTCCCCGGAAGGGGAACTCTATGAAGTGGGCAGTGAGGCATTTGATACTGCCGGTCTGGATCTGCTGGCCCTGATGCACGGGTCGGAAGGCATGCTGGGTATCGTCATTGAGGTCACTGTAAGGCTGTTACCCATTCCTGAAAGTATCTCGGTATTGCTGGCTGCCTTTGATGATGTCAGTGTCGCTGCGGATGCTGTGGGCAAGATCATCGCAGCGGGAATTTTACCTGCAGGTCTGGAGATGATGGATAACCCGGCTATCCGCGCTGCCGAGGCGTTCGTGCATGCGGGGTATCCGGAAGAGGCGGCGGCACTCCTGATCTGCGAGCTGGACGGCTCTGGCACGGAACTGGAGGCTCAGGCCCGGCAACTGGATGAATTACTTCGTGCCGCGGGTGCCATCCTCATTCGTCACGCTACAGAAGCTGCTGACCGCGACCGTCTCTGGCAGGGCCGGAAATCTGCCTTCCCGGCGGTAGGGCGGCTGGCGCCTGATTATTACTGCATGGATGGCACCATTCCCCGCAGGGAGCTGGCATCTGTCCTGAAGCAAATTTCCGTGCTGGCGGAACACCATGGCCTCGGCGTAGCCAATGTTTTTCATGCGGGTGATGGCAATCTGCATCCACTGATCCTTTACGATGCCAATCAGCCGGGAGACACAGAAAGGGCAGAAGCCTTCGGCGCTGATATTCTCACTCTGTGTATCGAGAAGGGCGGCACCATTACCGGTGAGCATGGCGTCGGTATTGAGAAAATTGATCAGATGTGCGTCCAGTTCCGGACAGCAGAATTAGCGGTTTTTCATCAGGTCAAATCAGCATTCGATGAAACCGGCATTCTGAATCCCGGTAAAGCGGTGCCCACATTAAGTCGCTGCGCAGAGTTTGGTGCCATGCATGTGCACCGTGGTGAAGAGAAATTTCCGCATCTGGAGCGATTCTGATGATCAGTGCGGACCAGTCAGAGGAACTGGCGGCGAAGGTAACGGAGGCCAGAGACTCGGGTAACCCGTTAGTCATCATGGGTGGGAACACCCGCGCCTGGCTCGGTAATGCGCCAGAAGCAGATTTTCCAACACTTTCCGTGGCGGGTCACCGGGGCGTCATTGACTACCAGCCGGAAGAGCTGGTCATTCGCGTGCGGGCCGGTACACCGCTGACTGAAGTTGTCAGTCTGTTAGCGGCAAATCAGCAATATCTGCCTTTCGAACCGCCGGCCTTTGGTTCTGAATCAACGATTGGTGGTGTCATTGCCACAGGTCTTTCCGGTCCGGGAAGACCATTTCGCGGCGCAGTCAGGGATCATGTGCTGGGCGCCACCATCATTTCTGGTGCTGGCGAGTGTCTGTCTTTTGGGGGACAGGTGATGAAGAACGTGGCCGGCTATGACGTCTCCAGGCTGATGGCTGGCAGTTATGGCGTGTTGGGTGTGTTGCTGGATGTCAGTCTCAAGGTGTTGCCGGTGCCACAGGCGACCGTCACGCTGGCGGTGCCGCTGTCAGTGCAGGCAGCTCACGCCCGTATGCCCGGTCTGTCGATGATCCCCGAAGTTTCCGCACTGGCCTGGTACAACGGTCAGCTGCTGGTCCGCTACAGCGGGACTGAACAGGCCATGGCCCGTATCAGAAGTACTGCTGATGGTGAGTTGGCCGAAGACCATATCTGGGCTCAGATCCGGGATCTGAGCCTGCCGGAAATCGCCGCGGCTGATGTGTTGTGGCGGATATCCATCAAGCCCTCTGCCTCTGACCTGCTCGGTGAGACCTGCCTTCTGGACTGGTGCGGAGGACTGCGCTGGATAGTGCCCGCCGAAGCCATGACTGACGTCCGTGCCGGCCTGTCTCAAGGTGAAGCCATGATTTTTCGCGGCAGTACTGAGACCAAACAACGCTTCGGCACTTTTCACCCCATGGCGCCGGTACCCGCAAGGTTGAATCTGGCACTGAAGAAACGATTTGACCCTGCCGGAATCCTTAATCCCGGCAGGCTGTTTGAGGAGGCCTGATGCAAACGCGAATTCTGGCTTCTCTGCGTGATGATCCGCTGGTCGAAGAAGCCGACAGTATCCTGAGAAATTGCGTGCATTGTGGTTTTTGCACGGCGACCTGTCCAACCTATCAGCTGACAGGCGATGAGCTCGACGGGCCCCGCGGACGCATTTATCTGATAAATCAGATGCTGGAAACCGGTGAGATGACTGATATGGCGCAAAATCATCTGGACCGGTGCCTCACCTGCCGTTCCTGTGAAACAACCTGTCCATCGGGCGTCCGCTACGGTCGGTTACTGGATATCAGCCGCGGCATGCTTGCGCGGCGATCATTCATTGGTGAACTGAACTGGCGTGAATGGACTTCTCTCAGCTGGAGCAGACTGTGGCGCCGGATTGTCGGTACCGGATTGCGCACCATTATTCCCCGTGACTGGTTGTTCCGGCCTGCACTGCGCACGGGTCAGGTCGTCAGGGAATGGTTACCGGCTCAGCTGAAGGCGCAGGTACCTGCGCCGAACGAGACCCACTATACCGCGAAGGTGGTTACCCAACCGGTTAAACGGGTGCTGGTCCTCGGTGGCTGCGTGCAGAAGGCTGCCACTCCGCAGGTCAACGAAGCGCTGTCCTATCTGCTCTCATTACATAATATTGCAACGGAATTTCTGGTTGAAGAATCCTGCTGCGGCGCTCTGGATTACCATCTTTCGGCACATGATGCAGGCATGGCGCGCATGCGCACCCTGGTCAGGCAGATCAGGCCCCGGCTGGACAGTATCGATGCCATCATTTCCACTGCCAGTGGTTGTGGTGTCACGATCAAGGATTATCCGGAGATATTTGCCCACGAGGCAGATCTTCAGGAAGTTGCTGAGGTTGCCAGTAAAGTTGTGGATGCCAGTGAGTTTCTTCAGGGGCTGCTTTTCCAGGCCGCACCGGTCAAGGTTGCTGTTCAGGTACCGTGCTCTCTGCAGCATGGCCAGCAGCTACCACATGGGGTCGAAGCAATTCTGCGCGCGGCGGGAATTGAGGTGCTGATACCGCAGGATGCGCACCTTTGTTGTGGTTCAGCCGGAACCTATTCGCTGCTGCAGCCGGCAATGTCAGCCCAGCTGAAAAAGCGGAAGCTTGAGGCCCTGCTGGCATTACAGCCAGATGTGATCGCCAGTGCCAACATAGGCTGTCAGTTGCATCTGGGGGCAGACAGTCCTGTCGCCGTCAGACACTGGCTGGAAATTTTAGCGGACCAGGTTGCCAGCTTCGTTGTAGAGCCACCACAGTAAACCTTTCTGGGCATGCAGTCGGTTGGCGGCCTGCTCGTACATAATGGCCCTCGGATCACGGGTCAGTGCTGCGCTGATTTCGTAACCATCATGTATTGGCATGTCATGCATGACCTTGCAGTCGATGCCCTGCAATAACTCGTGATTCAGCTGGTAAGGCATCATTTGCTTCAGGCGTGCAGCTTTTTCTTCGGCAAAATCCGGGTTATTGAAATACTGCATATCAACCCAGGTGTCGGTGTAAACGAAGTCTGCGCCCTGAACGGCTTCGCGAATGTCCTCGGTATGCTGCACACAGGGTGAAGAACGAATGATTTCAACGATGTCGGCATCAGCAGACTCACCATTGTCGTCAGGCGTAGGTGTGGCCAGTATCAGGTTAATGCCAAGCTTGTGACAGATCACCGCAAGAGAATTTGAAACATTGTTCTGGACTCCGGCGAACACCAGTTTGATCTCATTGAAGTCAGCTTCACTGTGTTCACGGATTGTCAGGATATCTGTCAGGGCCTGGCAGGGGTGAAACTTTTCGTCACAGCCATTGATGACGGGCACCTGACTGGCAGAGATGATTTTCAGCAAATCTTCGTGATGGAGCAGGCGGGCCATGATGCAGCTGACATTTCGCGACAGATATTCGGTTTCGTGTTCAATACCCGAAAGGACAAAATTGGAAGTCAGCCAGTCGACGAAAATAGCGTGTCCACCCAGTTCTGTCATTGCCACCTCAAAAGAGACCCGGGTACGGGTGCTGGTCTTCTGAAACAGCATCGCCAGAGATTCACGATGCAGCGCATGGTGAAAGTCCGCCTGATTGGCTTTGATTTCTGCTGATTTATCCAGAATTGCCTGAATTTCAGCGGTGCTGAGGTCCTTGAGATGAGGTATATGTCTCATGCCTGTGTGTCTCGTCTGTCCAAAAAAAAAAGCCCTGCACAGGCCTTTTTCCGGGTCCCCTTCGCGGGGAAAGAGCGAAATTACCCAAATGACCGGGCATTTACAACCCGCAAACGCAGGAAACTGTGCTTTGCCTCCGGGCAACAGAGCGATTATTCTCGGTGAATCACTGGTCGTTTCCGACCCACAAACCTTATCCGGGAGTTAACAGATGGAATACAGAAAGCTGGGTTCAACCGGCCTGAAAGTCTCAATAGCGGGGATTGGATGTAATAATTTTGGTCGTCGTTGCGATGCGGCTGCCACCGCCGCTGTCGTCGATGCAGCACTGGACGCGGGTATCAACTTTTTTGATACCGCCGACATTTATGGACCCCGCGGCATGTCAGAGGAGTATCTTGGCAAGGCACTGAAGGGTAAGGACCGCAGTTCGGTCATCATCGCCAGTAAGTTCGCCAACCCGATGGGCGAGGGTGATCTGATGAAAGGCGCCTCACGGCGCTATATCATGAATGCGGCAGAGGCCAGTCTGAAACGCCTGAATACTGACTACATAGATCTGTATCAGCAGCACGTTCCCGATGCAGAAACGCCGGTTGAAGAAACCCTGCGGGCACTGGATGATCTGGTTCGCGATGGCAAGGTACGTTACATCGGCAACTCAAACTTTAATGGTGCACAGCTGGTCGACGCCGACTGGACTGCCCGCCATCATGGGCTGAACCGGTTTGTGACAGCCCAGAATCTCTACAGTCTTCTGGACCGTCGCATAGAAAACGATGTACTGCCTGTTTGCGAGCAGTTTGGCATCGGCATGTTGCCGTATTTCCCGCTGGCTTCAGGATTGCTGACAGGTAAATACCGGCGTGGTGCTGATGCACCGGAAGGCACCAGGCTGGCGGCATGGGGTGAACGTGGCAAAGCGGCTCTGTCAGATAACAACTTTGATGTTGTTGAGGCGCTGACCGTCTTTGCAGAGGAACGCGGCCATACGCTGCTGGAACTGGCGATGAGCTGGCTGGCCAGCAAACCGGTCATTTCCAGCGTGATTGCAGGGGCGACCAGTCCGGGGCAGGTTGCGCAAAATGCAGCGGCTGTCGGCTGGCGGCTCACGGAAGAGGAAATGACCGAAGTGAACCGCATTACTGCCCGTTAAGATGTGTGGTCGTTTTAACGTTATCAGTTCTCCGCTGACGCAGCTGGTGCTGGATATCATTGAAAGAAACAGTGTGGATGAAGTGCCGGGTCTGCCTCTGCCAACCCGGCTGAATATTGCCCCCACTGATCCGGTCACCGTCATCCGGCGGGACGGAGACGACTGGCAGCTGAGCGACATGCGCTGGTGGCTGGTCCCTTCCTGGGCGCCGGCGCCGGATTCCAGATACACCATGTTCAATGCCCGCTCAGAAACCCTGAGCCAGAGTCGTGCGTTTCGCGAGCCTTTCCGTCGGCGTCGTTGCCTCATACCGGCTTCGGGTTACTATGAATGGCGCAAAGAAGGCAGCGCGAAGGTGCCGTATTATATCGAGCCTGATGTGGCGGAAATCGGTGACGCCAGTGGCTTCGTGTTTGCAGGACTCTGGGATCGCTGGCAGCGGGGCGGAGAGGTTATCGACAGCTGCACCATTGTGACCACTGCAGCACCTTCAGGTATGGCTGAACTCCATCACCGCATCCCGGTGCAGCTGAGTCCCGCTGAAACCGGCAAATGGCTGGCAACAGACACGCCGGTCAGTGATCTCAGAAAGATCCTGGCACCAGTGCTGAAGCTGCCCGTCAGTATCACGCCGGTGTCAACCTGGGTGAATAATTCACGACACAAGGATGAAGCCTGCCTGGAGCCACTGGGTGACGGCTGGACGGTGATGCCACAGGATCCGGAGGCTTCCTGAAGCCTGTACTGCCGTCAATAGTGCAGAGACGAGGCAGACAGGCTGCAGGGTCTGTTCTGGCCTAGTTTCTGGAGACGTGGAAAGTACCGTCGTCTTCGATATTATCGAGCGTGTACTGCACTTCGCTGATGATATCAGCATTGGTCCGGCCGGCTTCCTTGTACTTTTCTATGAGTTTCCAGACCAGCGCCTGACCATAGGCATTGAGATCAACATTGTTGTCCGCTGCCTCGGCGATATTGGTGTCGAGGTGTTGTTTCGCGAGTGTGTAGGCATCTGCCATGACGTGCTCCTGTTAGCTGATATTGAATATTCGCGGGTTAAGCTCGCTATCAGAGATAGCTTTGGGACTTACGTCCGAATTCATTGCGGGCAATCATCTCACGATGCACCTCATCCGGGCCATCAGATAAACGCAGGGCCCGGTGTGCTGCCCACATTTTCGCCAGTGGCGTATCCTCTGAAACCCCCATACCACCATGTAACTGAATAGCCCGGTCAATGACGTTGAGAATCATATTGGGTACGGCGACTTTCATCTGGGCAATATCAATCAGTGCATCCTGCAGCCCGGCGGTTTCCAGTCGCCAGGCTGCCTTCAGTGCCATCAGCCGGCTCATTTCGATTTCAATGCGGGAATTGGCGATCACGTCCACATTGCCACCGAGTTCTGACAGCGGTTTGCCAAAGGCATAGCGGGTCTGGGCGCGCTGTCCCATCAGTTCCAGCGCGCGCTCTGCGGCACCTATAGATCTCATGCAATGATGAATGCGCCCGGCGCCGAGCCGGTCCTGGGCAATCTCAAACCCCTGTCCCTGGCGACCGATCAGTGCGTCGGCTGGTAAGCGCACCTTGTCAAAGCGAATCTGGGCATGGCCCTGGGGGGCATCATCGTAACCAAACACGGAGATCATGCGACGTATTTCCACGCCGGGCGTGTCGAGTGGTACCAGTAACAGCGACTGCCGCTGATCCAGTGGCGCTTTCGGGTCGGTCACACACATGACGACCAGAAATCCGCAGCGGGGATCACCGGCACCGGATACCCAGGACTTTTCACCCTCCAGAATCCAGCCGTTGCCATCCCGCCGCGCCATTGAGGCAATATTGCCCGCGTCCGACGAAGCCACAGCAGGTTCCGTCAAAGCAAAGGCAGATTTAATCGAGCCTGCAATCAGTGGAATCAGGAAGTTTTTCTGCTGGTCTGGCGTTCCGTACTGAGCCAGGACTGCCATATTGCCAGTGTCTGGCGATGCACAGTTAAAGACTTCGGCAGCAATCTCGCTTCTGCCCATCTGCTCTGCCAGATGGGCGTATTCCACCTGACTGAAGGGCTCAGCATCACGGCTGAGAAACAGGTTAAACAGACCGGCTTCCCTGGCGGCCGCCTGCATGGTCTGCATCACCGGCGGAGAGGACCAGCGGTTGCCCTCAAGTTCCTGGTTGTAACGGGATTCATTGGGAATTATCTCCTCGTCAATGAAGCGACGGAGCTTCTCCAGCATCGGCTGAACCCGGTCGGAATACCCTAAATACATCATCAATGGCCTGTGCTTGCGCTCGGTTTAAAGATAATGCAATCTAATTTACTCACACAAGGTGAATAAAGGCCGGTGATGCGGCTAAGAGGGAACAAACTATGAGCGAAACGTCAAAACTCCAATTGGCGGACGCGATGATGACCGGTATGACGCTTGCCTACCATGCTCAGGAACGTCCGGACAACATGGCGGTAATTACAAAATTCGGGGAGCGTACCTTTGCCGAACTGAATGCCAGAGCTAATCAGTTAGCAAGGGTATTCAGAGCGGCGGGACTGCAACCGGACGACGGCGTGGCGATGTTGCTGGTTAACCGTCCGGAATTCGTTGAAACCTATTACGCCTGTATGCGTGCAGGGTTCCGGGTGACGCCCATCAACTGGCATCTGACCGGTGATAATGCGTCTTACATCGTCGGCAATTGTGAGGCAAAAGCCTTCATCGCCGATATCAGGTGTGCCCAGCCCGCCATTGATGCACTGAACGATAACCAGTCGCAGCTTAAAGTGGCACTGTCAGTCGGGGGTGTGCTGGAAGGCTTTGATGACTACGAAGACGTAGTATCAGCCCAGGATGGCAGTAATATCGACAATCCGGAAATCGGGGGGCAGATGCTTTATACCTCCGGTACGACGGGGCGACCCAAGGGCGTTTACCGGAAACGGTCTCCGGCCGCCTTGCCCGGCGCAGCACCGACAGACAACAATCCTGCTTCCACTGCTCAGGCGCAGTCAGCAGCCAGGTCCGCAGCCGCAGCCGCTTACAATGCGGATACTGACCGCGCCCTGTGTACCGGCCCCGCATACCACGCTGCGCCACTCGCGTTTAATATCATTGCGCCGCTGGCAGCCGGTGTAGGCACGGTGTTGATGGATAAGTGGGATCCGGAAGAAACACTGGAACTCATTGAGAAGTACGACATCACCCATACGCATATGGTCGCTACCATGTTCCACCGCCTGCTGGCACTGCCTGAGGCTACCCGTAATAAGTACGAGCTGAGCAAACTTCGATTTGTGCTGCATGGTGCCGCACCTTGTCCGGTGCACGTCAAGCAGTCGATGATGGACTGGTTGGGACCGGTGATCTTTGAATACTACGCTGCGACTGAAGGCGGTGGGGGATTCTTCATTACCGCCGAAGAATGGCTGGCCAAGCCCGGCAGTGTCGGGAAGGCACCACCGGCGGCAGACAACAAGATCCTCGATGACGATGGCAATGAGGTACCCACCGGTGAAGTCGGCACGATTTACTTTCGTGCGCCGGAGGTCAAGTTCGAGTACTACAAGGACACCGAGAAAACCGCCAACAGTTACCGGGGTGACTACTTCACGCTGGGTGACATGGGTTACTTTGATGAGGATGGATTTCTGTTCCTCACCGGGCGCAGTGCGGAAACGATTATTTCCGGTGGTGTGAATATCTATCCGCAGGAAACCGATGACGTGTTGCTGAAGCATCCTGCCATTGCAGATTGCTGTACTGTCGGTGTACCGAATGAAGAGTGGGGTGAAGAGGTTAAATCAGTGATTATGGTCAAGCCCGGCGTTACTGCCGACAGTCAGCTGGCTGACGAGCTGATCGCTTTTGCCCGTGAACATCTGCCTGCCTTCAAGGCGCCCAGAACCATCGACTTTGTCGATGACCTGCCGCGTCTGCCTTCTGGCAAGATTCAGCGCCGGGTGGTCAGGGAACCCTACTGGGCAGGTCGGGCCAGACAGATCTGAAGCGGTCACTGCCCGGAACTGATCAGGCTCGCGCATGAGGTGCGTGAGCCTGATTATCAGGGACTGATCCCATTGGTTTATTTCTGTAGTTTCAGAGACTGACAAGCGCATTCAGTTGCGCATATCCTCGCTTTTCTGCCCGGGGGTCAACACGCAGGTGTACCCGTCGTACCAGTCGGTCATGAGCGAAGTCCATCACAAAACGCTCACCGGGAAACAACCGGCCCTCGAGTTCAGGCGCGCGTATCATCCGGCCGTTACCCATTTCAACCCAGGCATCCAGAATTCTGATTGGACGCTTAACCCCCTGCAATTCCAGCCCTTTCACTCGTCTGTCCACATTGATGATCGGGGATGTGACCCGGCGGGGATGGGTCCAGAGACCTTCGACCTGCACCCAACTATGGTAGTCAACAGTGCGGTCGTGACCCCGATGATGACTTCTGCGAGGTGCCGGATTGTGCTTCTCAACAAAGGGCCGTGAAACAGGGTGATCGTGCCGGCCACTATGAATGGCTGGCGCGTTACGATTGATGACGACGCGCCTGTCTTCCCGTTTATGTTCCACACGCCTGCCATCATTATGGCCGCGCTGTTTCTCACGCCGGTCTGTCCGCGACTGGCTGCTGGCGTCATGGTTGCGGTCGGATTCAGCCTTGCCGTGGTGAGCGTTGACCCGGTCATTATGTTCATGTCTGGCAATCATGGGTTGAACCCTTGCGCTGTCAGTTACCGCGCTGCCGTTCGTTGCCTCATTACCCTGATTCCGCCGTACCTCTGCGGCTTCGGCTTCTCGTCGGTCCTGTTCGGCCTGGCGGTCTTGAATCGCTTGCTGAATCTTACGGGCCAGAATGGGATGATCAGGTAAGGCAGGGTCAATGGCGGCTGTCGCTACTGCCGGCAGCGCCAGTGGCAGACTCAGCAGGGTGGTTGTCATCAGGTTCTTCAGCGTCTTATTCATGTGCATCTCCTCGTCAAGTGCAGTGACACTATGCATCGAGGGACCTGAATTCGCGGTTAATCGTGCCTTAACCCTGACTGAACAGGTTTGACAGTGGTGGTTCAGCTTCAATGCGCCGGACTTCCCAGCTTTCGCACTGATGCCGCAGGGCGAATTCCTCTATCGCCTGGTTCAGCAACTGTGCCGGAAAACGTTCACTTTTCAGCTGGGGCTCGACCTGTAGAAGATGAATAATGAGCCGTTTTTGTTTCCTGTCGGCTTTGGCATCCACTCTGCCGATGAGTTGGTCACCCCAGAGAACAGGCAGACAGAAGTAACCATAGCGCCGTTTAGGCTCGGGCACATAGCACTCCAGCAGATAATCAAAGCCAAAGAGTTTAGAGGTTCTTTTGCGGTTGATCAGCAGATTATCGAAAGGCGAAAGAAAGCGGATTTTCTGCCGTGAAACTCTGGCAGGTATCTGCTCCAGAAATTCCTGACGGGTATACAGTGTCTCATTGCCGAAGGCGACTTCAGTCAGTTCCTTCTTCTCCAGCAGGTTCTGCAGCGCAGTCTGGTAGTCTGGCATAGGCGATTGCTTGTTAAATTGCCTGATTGCCGTGCGCGAATAACTCAGCTCCTGCAGGGTGCCTGCCCCCAGCGCGTCGACCATACGGGTTAACAGAAACTCAGCCCAGGTCACCGAATCAGGCGTGTGAGTACCGATACTGGCCGGCAGTACCCGCTCGGGTAGGTCAAAGACTTTCTGAAATCCTTCGCGATGCGAGACCATCAGTTCGCCGCTGAGAAATAAATGCTCCAGTGCACGCTTTGCCGGTTTCCAGTCCCACCAGCCGTTGCCCTTACTACCTCCGGGATTCTCAAAATCCCTGGACTGAACCGGTCCTTCGGTCCTGATGCGGGCCATGATCATTTGGCTGAGCTTCTCGTCAGTGCTGCGACTTTGCCTGAAACCTTCCATCATGGGTCGGTAAAAGCGATAGTCCTTCACTGGCAGATAGGCTGCTGCATGGGACCAGTATTCGAATATTTCCCGACGATCTCGCTGTAATTTGTTGAGACTCTCCGGATCGAAATTGCTCACTCGCTCCTTCAGGACGTGATGATGAGCCCTGTCGACCACTGAGATAGTATCGATCTGCACATAGCCCAGTGCGTCTATGGCACGACCAACGGCATCTGTGCCCCGGCCAAAGTGATTAGTGCGCAGCAAACCCTGACGAGCCAGAAAAAGGCGCCGCAACTCTGCGGCTGACAGGGAAACCGTATGATTCATGCTGACCGGGCCAGGAAGTGTTAGTCTTTCGGTGACTTTAACAGAAGCCAAGACGTAGAGGGACCTGTGGAACCATCGGTACTGCTGATTGATGCTTTCAATCTGACCAGGCGTATGTATGAGGGCATGCCAGACAATCCAGAGCGGATGGCAGGGTTACTCACATTGGTGGTCAGAACGGTTGAGCGCGAGTGCCAGCGTCACAGTATCAGCCACTGCGCGGTTGTATTTGACAGTCATGAGCCCACCTGGCGCTACCGTGCCAGTGCTGCTTACAAGGCCAACCGCAAACCCACACCGCCTGAATTACTGGCTGCAGTGCCCGCCTTACGGTCAGCTCTGGAGAATGCTGGTATATCCACTTTGCTGGTGTCAGGGCAGGAGGCTGATGACGTTATTGCCTCTGTGGCTACCGGCCTGCGCACCCATATTGCCAGGATAATCGTACTCTCGACTGACAAGGCATTTCTGTCGCTGTTGCCCCTTGGCATCGCAGTTTTTAATCATTTTGAAGCGCAGTTCCAGACGCCGGAAACCGTACAGGAGAAGTATGGCGTCAGAGCTGAGCAGCTGGTGGATTACTGGGCGCTGGCAGGTGATACCAGTAACAACATCAAGGGGGTGCCCGGCGTCGGCAGGAAAACTGCAGTACGCCTGCTGCAGGCGTTCGGGACGCTGGATGCCATGCTCGGTACGGACATGGCTGCTGATCTCAGCGACAAGTCGCTTCAGAGCGCGCTTTCCCGGGTCAGAGCGCATCAGGATGAGGCGCTGGATGCCCGCCAACTGACCGGTCTCATCACCAGTCTGGAGTTGGGGCTTAACCTTAAATCTCTGCGGCTGCAGGTGATACAATAACGCTTTTGCCAGCAGAGCCGGAGTTTGAGTGAGCGATAATTTTACCTGTTTCAAAGCCTATGATATTCGTGGCCGTATCCCCGATGAACTGAATGAAGATATAGCCTATCGCATCGGGCGTGCCTATGCTGCTTTCCTGCAGCCGCGTAAGGTGGTGGTCGGTCACGATATCCGCCTGTCCAGCCCGGCAATCTGCGATGCACTGGCAAACGGGTTGCTGGACAGTGGCGTCGATGTCAGCCACATCGGGCAATGCGGTACCGAAGAAATTTATTTCGCCACCGATCACTTCGGGTTTGATGGTGGCATTGTGGTGACCGCCAGTCACAACCCTAAAGACTACAACGGCATGAAACTGGTCAGAGATGCTTCAAAACCCATCAGTGGCGACACTGGGCTCAATGACATCAAAGCAATGGCGGAAGAAAACGACTTCCCGCCCGTTGGCGAGCGCGGCAGCCTGACCCGTCTTGACCATAAGCAGGCCTATGCGGAGCGGCTGCTTGGCTATCTGGATATGGATGCGCTCAAGCCGCTAAAAATTGTCTGTAATGCAGGCAATGGGGGGGCTGGCGCAGTCATTGATGCTCTGGAGAGTTCCCTCCCATTTGAATTTATCAAGGTACATCATGAAGCTGATGGCAATTTCCCGAACGGTGTCCCTAATCCACTGCTGAGTGAAAATCGTGCCTCAACCATCGAAGCGATCCGGGCTTCTGGCGCTGACCTTGGCATTGCCTGGGACGGTGACTTTGACCGCTGCTTCTTCTTTGATGAAACCGGCAGATTTATCGAAGGGTATTATATTGTCGGACTGCTGGCTGAGGCATTCCTGTCCCATGAACCAGGCAGCAAAATCGTTCATGACCCGCGACTGACCTGGAACACCGTCGATATCGTTAAGTCGGCTGGGGGTATTCCGGTGCAGAGCAAAACCGGGCATGCATTTATCAAAGAGAGAATGCGCCTTGAAAATGCCGTTTATGGTGGCGAAATGAGCGCGCATCATTACTTCCGGGACTTTGCCTATTGTGACAGCGGTATGGTGCCCTGGTTACTGGTCACAGGACTGATCTGCAGTAAGGGTAAGCCTCTGTCGGCACTGGTCGATGAGCGCATGGCGGCGTTTCCTGCCAGTGGTGAAATTAATCGCCGGATCGGGGACGCGCCAGCACTTCTCCGGTCGATCGAAGAAACCTATGGCCCTGATGCTGTCAGTGTCGATCATACAGATGGTCTGAGCGTTGACTATGCAGACTGGCGATTCAACATCCGTTCCTCAAACACCGAACCAGTAGTGCGGCTGAATGTCGAGTCGAGAGGCAACGCAGCGCTGATGGAACAGAAGACCACAGAGCTGCTTGCTTTGATGGGTGGTGAAGAAGCCTGAAGCCGGAGACTGAAACATGGGCTGGTTAGGAAAAATTCTCGGTACGGGTATCGGGCTGGCGCTGGGCGGACCGTTAGGCGCCGTACTGGGTGCCGTATTAGGCCACACGGCAATAGACAGCCGCTCTGGCGGGCTGATGGATGCAATTGAGAACAAACAGACGCTGTACTTCGTCGCGACATTCTCGATGCTGGCGAAGCTCAGTAAGGCGGATGGTGTAGTCTCCCGGGAAGAGATCAATGTCATTGAAAAGGTGATGCAGGATCATCTGCGTCTCAGCCCGGAGGCCCGGCAGTTTGCCATTGAAATCTTTAATGCGGCTAAGGATTCCGACGATTCCTTTGAGAGCTTTGCACAACAGTTTTATGTGGAGTTTGGGAGTACAACAGCGATTCTTACTTCCGTCGTGGAGCTGTTGTTGCTGGTAGCTCACTCGGATGGGCAGTTTCACCCCGGAGAAGAGGCCATGATCCGCTCAGCGGTCAGGATATTCGGGCTGGAAGATCAGTATGCTCAGATGCTTGCAAGATTCACGGGTTCTGTTGATAACCTCAATGACTGTTATCAGTTGTTAGGTGCTTCGGCTGATGAGTCGTTGGCCAGTATCAAGCGAAAATACCGCAAGCTGGCGATGGAATATCATCCTGACCGGGTACAGGCTAATGGTTTGTCGCCAGAAATGGCTGAGCTGGCGGAAGCCAAGTTCAAGGATATTCAACATGCTTATGACGTGATCGAAAAGCATCACGTTGATACCTGAGGTCGCTGGCCCCTGGCTGTCAGAGCCAGCACGGCCTGCCACATTATCCAGCAGGTGAGCAGGGGAATCAGCACGCTGCGGCACACCAGCACCACGATTAGTTGCACAATCGCGGTCGCGGCCTTATCAGTCAGGCTGTCCTGCTGCTCTGTGGAAATGAGTTGCCTGGATGAGGACATGAATCCACTCAGAATTCCTGATTCTTCAAAGGCATCCAGATAGGTCTGGCGAACCCGGGCCAGTTGATCCTCAGCTTCAGCAAGGCTCTGACGCGCCTGACTTTCCCGCTCATTCAGGTAGAAGTGGTCCGTCAGTGCTACAAACCCTACCATCATGATCACTGAGAATCGCACCAGTACCAGTAGCAGGGCAGCCCTTAACCACCAGCTGCCGGCTGATGTGTTTCGCTGGTAGATACCCACCAGGACTGCCACGAGGGCTGCCAGAGTCATCAGTTTCATCAACCAGGAGCCGGCGAAGCTGGCGACAAGTTGCTGCACACCCAGCGCCGCCAGCGCCCAGAGCACAAAGCCCGAGAAGCGCTCAATCAGATCGTTGAGCGGATCCAGGATCTGCCCTAGTTGCATGGCGACACCAGCCCCGAGGCTGACACTGACTTCCACAGACTGAATCACCGAGATGATGCCGTTCATGGTTCGGGCAATCCCGTAAGTCACCAGATTTGCGGTCATGGTTTCAGTGAGATACTGCTCGCTCAGCTGGTCCGGTGTGGGCCAGAAGTTAACTACCACCAGCAACAGCAGACAGACGGCAGACAGGTGCCGCAGACTATCGCTGGCGGACAGTTTCAGAATTTCGGATTGCCAGGCCATAGTACCCGCTTGTCAGCTTTGTTGATGTCAGTCAGACCACAGAATGCCATGGTGAGATCCATTTCATTGGCGATGATTTCAAGGCAGCGGGTCACACCGGCTTCGCCCATCGCGCCCAGGCCGTAGAGGAATGCCCGGCCGATCATGGTGCCCTTAGCGCCCAGCGCGATAGCCTTGAATGCATCCTGACCACTACGAATACCACCGTCCAGCCACACCTCAATATCATTGCCAACGGCATCCAGAATGGCCGGCAGCGCGTCGACAGAGGCTGGTGCGCCATCCAGCTGGCGTCCACCATGATTGGATACAATCAGGGCATCGGCGCCGCTCTGAACTGCCAGATGCGCATCATCCGGGTCCATAATGCCTTTCAGCACCAGCTTGCCCTTCCACTGATCCTTGATCCACTTTACATCGTCCCAGTTCAGGCCCGGGTCGAACTGGCTGGCGGTCCACATACCCAGTGAACCCATACTATCAATTCCATCGACATGTCCGACGATATTACCGAAGCTGCGTCTGGAGGTGCCCAGCATTCCGAGTGCCCACCGCGGCCGGGTGGCGATATTCAGCAGGTTTCTGAGGGTCGGTTTTGGTGGCGTCGACAATCCGTTTTTTATGTCTTTATGACGCTGCCCCATGATTTGCAGGTCGAGGGTCAGCACCAGAGCAGAGCAGCCAGCAGCGTCAGCGCGGCGAATCAGGCGACTGATATATTCACGGTCTTTCATCACATAGAGTTGAAACCAGAAAGGTTTGGTCACATGTTCAGCCACATCTTCGATTGAGCAAATACTCATCGTCGACAGACAGAATGGCACGCCAAACTTTTCCGCTGCCAGCGCCGCCTTGATTTCCCCATCGGCATGTTGCATACCCGTCAGCCCGGTGGGTGCCAGTGCCACTGGCATGGCCACATCTTCGCCGATCATCGTGGACTTCAGAGACCGGTTATTCATATCTACCAGTACCTTCTGGCGCAGCTTGAGTCGGGCAAAGGCAGATTCATTGTCCCTGAAGGTAGATTCTGTCCAGGAACCTGACTCTGCGTAGTCATAAAACATGGTGGGTACGCGCTTCCGGTACAGTTGTTTCAGGTCTTCAATGCAGGTGATTACAGGCATGTTGGTTGATTCCGGTCAAAAGTCTGAAGTGTACCGCGAAATTCGCGTTGCAAATATATTAGCAACTACTAATATAAGTGCTTGTCGCGGGCTTTTTCATGCTGTGTTATTTCTGATTCAGATATCCGGGAGGATCCATCCGATGAACGTAGACCGACTCGTATTTGCCATCGCTGGCTGTTTCATTCTGGGCAGTCTGGCGCTCAGCCAGCTGCACCATATTTACTGGCTGTGGTTCACGGCTTTTGTCGGTGCCAATATGCTGCAGGCTGCTTTTACCGGTTTTTGCCCGCTGGCGATCATCCTGAAAAAGGCTGGCCAGGAGTCAGGCGCAGCGTTTAACTGATCTGATCTTGTCTCTGGTCAAGCAGCGGGTCCTCTGATTCACGCCGGAAGCCCCGGTTCACGTCTGCCAGTCTGGCGAAGGGCCCGAATCAGATCCTGACTTGAATCGTCATACAGCGTCCCAACATTCAGAACAATGCGGGCAGTGGTGCCTGTTCGGTGAATGTTGAGACAGGAAAGCAGTATGAACGACGAAGTAGTAACCAACAGCGAATTTATCCCCCATGGAAGTCAGTCCAGTCTGGCGCCAGCCAGACCCGATGATGTTCTGCCAGATACGCTGCAGTTGGTCCCACTGGCATCACGGCCCTATTTCCCTGTTCTGGTACAGCCCGTCGTGGTTGCCAGTGACCCTTATGGTGAGGGGCTGAAGCGTATAGCTGATACCGCCCACCGACTCATCGGTATGTCCTATGCCCCGGTTGCACCCGGCGAATTACCCGGTCCCGGGGATGTTTCTGCAATTGGGGTAGTTGCCCGTATTCATCGTTTGCATGAGGTAAAAGATCATGTGCAATTCATTGCGCAGGGCATCAGGCGATTCAGAATCACCGAATGGGTA
>JAGRIO010000347.1 GCA_020443225.1 Pseudomonadales bacterium | reverse complement strand
GGAACCTTTCCCTTACCTGAGTCTCAGCTGGATCGGTTCCTGATGCGCATTGAACTGGGTTATCCTGATGCCGCAGCTGAACTCGCCCTGATGAAAGGTGAAGACCGCAGGGAGACCCTGGCGCGAATACCCGAAACGATTTCCCCTGAGCAGCTGAAAGATATTCAGGCAGCCTGCGCCTCGGTCAATGCGTCAGAGGCTTTGCTGAATTATATTCAGCGCCTGGTTCAGTACACACGCACAGCGCCTGAATTTGCCTATGGCCTGTCGCCCCGGGGCACCCTCGCATTGCTGGCATGTGCCCGCAGCTGGGCCTATATCGATGGTCGGCAGCATGTGATTCCTGAGGACGTTCAGGCGGTGCTGCCGTCAGTGGTTGAACACCGGCTGCGGGAAGCAGCGGACTTTTCCGGCCATGGTGCAGGAGCACTGGCGCAGCGTCTGATGGGGCAGGTGGATATTATCGGCTGAGATATGAAACCGGTGATGAACCTTTCTGGTTGCTATTGCTGTGCGGGATCTGTGTCTCAAAGCCTGGTTAATGGTTGTATTTCTGCGATATCCGGTGGAAGGAATGGTTTTTTCCTGACGCAATATATCACTTAATCAGAGGGTTCCTGTGTCAGAGTCAGCTGGCGTTAGAGGCGTAAACAGCGCTGCACCAGACAGTCGGTTCTGGCGTTCCCGCCGTTTTCAGCAATGGCTGGAAAAACGCTCGCCGCCAGCGGAGACCGTTGTCCTCAATCAGAACAATATTTTCATCCTGCCTACCCGGGAAGGTATTTATTTCCTGATTCTGTTTCTGTGTATGTTGCTGGCCGCGATCAACTATCAGAACAGCCTGATCTTCGCGCTCGCCTTCCTGTTAATCAGCCTGTTTATGGTGAGTATGCTGCACACCTTCAGAAATCTTTCAGGCTTGCAGATTCAGGGTGGACCGTCGAGACCGGTATTTGCCGGCGAGGATGCTGAGTTCCGTGTCACGGTCAGGCGTGAGGGTGCGCGACACTATGAAGCGATAGTTCTTGGCTGGCATGATGAATTGCTGGTCAGTGCCGATTTGCTGGATGCAGAAGAACTGACCCTGGGCGTCTTTGTACCTACGACGGCTCGAGGCTTGCTGAATCCGGGACGCCTGTTGATTCAGACTCGCTATCCTGTGGGCCTGTTCAGGGCCTGGTCCTGGGTTGATCTGGACCGGCGATGTGTTGTTTACCCCAGACCAGTGCCTGCAGGTGAGATACCCGAGGTGCTGGCAAGTGATGGAGAGGGTGATTCGGTCTCTGCCCGGGGTGTGGATGATTTCCATTCTCTGCGGGAGTTTCAGAAGGGAGATGCGATCAAACATATTGCCTGGAAGTCTTTTGCCCGTAATGAAACCCTGATGGTGAAAGATTTTGCAGCCCATGTTGATCGCCGGGTTTGGCTGAGCTGGGACTCTCTGGATGGCATGGACACAGAAAATCGTTTGTCGCGACTGTGTTACTGGGCTCTTGAAGTAGCCCGAACGAATGATGAGTTCGGGTTGCGATTGCCAGGTAGCGAGCTGCCACCTGCAAGAGGCAGTGAGCATCTGGACCTGGTGTTGCACGAACTTGCCATGTATGGCCTCAGTGAGCAGGTGACTTCCTCGTCATGAATGATTTCCAGATACCAAGAAACAGTCTCGCCTGGCTGCTGGCTGCTCAGGTGGCAGTGATCGCCCCGCATGTCGGGCGCCTGCCGGTCTGGGTCACTCTGGTCTGTGTGGGATGCTTTGTCTGGCGGGTCATGGTGTATCAGGGTCGCTGGTCTTATCCGGGACGCTGGTCCAAGGCGCTGTTTGTGCTCGGTGGCATGATTGGTATACCGGTAGGTTATGGTGGCCGGGTCTATGGCCTTGAGCCCGCGGTTGCGCTGCTCATCGTCGCCTTTGTGCTGAAATTGCTAGAGATGCATGCCAGACGCGACGCTTATATCGTCATTCTGCTGGCATATTTCGTCGCCGTAACCGAATTTCTCTTTGACCAGTCAATTCCCTATACCCTTTATATCCTGCTGACTGTAGCGATGATCACGGCAGGCCTCATCGGCCTGAATCAGACCCGTAGTCATATTGCGCCTATGCGGACCTTCAGGCTGGCAGTAACCCTGCTAATGCAGGCGGTGCCACTCATGATTGTACTGTTTGTACTGTTCCCCCGCATGACACCGCTGTGGAGTGTGCCCCTGCAATCACAGGCGGCAAAAACCGGAGTTACCGACTCCATGTCGCCGGGTGATATAGCCAACCTGACTCAATCCAGCGAGCTCGCCTTCAGAGTGACCTTCGACGGTGAACCGCCACCTTTCAATCAGCTTTACTGGCGAGGGCTGGTCCTCGGCAAGTACGACGGTAAGACCTGGAGCAGGGAAGAACTCAGACCCAGCATCTGGCGTTACCGGCAGGCAGAGCCGGGCTGGGTAGATACTATTGAGAGGTTGGGCAACCCGGTATCCTACAGCGTGATTCTGGAACCGACATTTCAGAACTGGCTGTTCAGTCTGACGATCAGCGATATACCTGAGGACCGTGATGTCGCCATGCTCCGGGAGTTTAATCTGGCTTATATTCAGCGCCGGGGGGTGACTACCAAATTCCGTTATGAATTAACATCGCACCTGGATCACCGGCTGGATGCAGAGCTTTCGGATTTCTGGCGCTATCGCTCAACCTTGCTGCCACCCGGCGGTAATCCCGCAACCCGCGCACTGGCGGCCAGAATGTACGCCAGCGCAGGCAGTCCTGAAGCCTTTGTGCGCGAAGTGCTGACCATGTTTAATACTCAGTCCTTTGTTTACACCCTGCAACCTGACGCGTTGGGTACCGATGACATTGATGGCTTCCTGTTCGATACCCGGCGTGGTTTTTGTGAACACTATGCCGGCAGCCTTGTCTTCATGCTGCGCTCTGTTGGCATTCCGGCCCGGGTTGTCGTGGGTTATCAGGGTGGCGAATATAATCCGCTTGGAAATTATGTGGCTGTCCGGCAGTTTGATGCTCATGCCTGGAGCGAAGTCTGGTTCGAAGGCAAGGGATGGGTCCGGGTTGATCCCACCATGGCGGTGGCACCTGACAGAATTGAAAGGGGGCTGCAGGCCGTAGCAGAAGAAGATGAAACCCTGTTGGCTGACAGTCCGTTGTCGTGGCTTCAGTATCGCCAGCTGTTGTGGCTGACAGACCTGCGGTTACAGCTTGATGCCGTTGGACACTACTGGGACAGCTGGGTGGTTGAGTACAACACCGGTACCCAGCAGAAATTCCTGCAGCAGCTGTTTGGTGAGGTGGATAAGACACGGCTGGGTATGATTATGCTCGCGCTGTTTTTCAGCATCCTGCTGGTTATTGGCGCTGTGCTGCTACTGCAAAGAACCACCAGAATTCTTCCGCCGGCAGATCAGCAATACCTGCGTTTTTGCCATTTAGTGGCCAGGTACGGTGTCGAGCGACAACGCGGTGAAGCCCCCTACGCATATCTGCAACGGATTGAAGTCGTTCGGCCAGACCTGGCAGAAGCAGCAAGGGAAGTCACCAGACTGTATGTCGAACAGACTTACGGGACAGTTCAGGACAAAGCCGGTCAGCAATCTCATACAAACATTAAAAAAGCCGTTAATGCATTTCGGTTGAAAGCATTAACGGCTAATGTGTGAAATCAGTCGTCCTGTCAGTTGTGACTGACAGGACGGTGTAATCTGATCAGCTGGCGGCAACGATATTGACTGCCGGAATCACAGCAGAATTCGCAGCTTCCTGATAAGAAGCAATCTCGTTGAAGTTCAGATAGCGGTAAATTTCACCGGCCATATGATCGAGATCTTTCGCATACTCCAGATACTCTTCCGGCGTAGGTAACCGGCCGAGTATAGAGGCCACAGCAGCCAGTTCGGCAGAGGCCAGGAATACGTCGGCATTGTCACCCAGACGGTTCGGGAAGTTACGGGTAGAAGTCGAAACAGCCGTTGAATTTGGTGCGATACGCGCTTGGTTACCCATACATAGTGAGCAGCCCGGCA
>JAGRIO010000346.1 GCA_020443225.1 Pseudomonadales bacterium | reverse complement strand
TGCCTGCGGGTACGCCCATCATTAAACCCTGACTGGGTCCGTAGATATCCGCGTCCAGCAGACCTGTGACATGTCCTTCACGGGCCAGAGCCAGCGCGAGGTTTGCCGCCACGGTGGACTTACCCACACCACCCTTGCCAGACGCTACCGCAATAATGTGCTTAACGCCGGGAAGCTTGAATTTATTCACGGTTGTACTGGAAATGTTGAAATCCTCCTGATCGGGATCATTAACCGGGTGCCTATTCTACTTGAATCAGGCAAGCTAGTGAGCCTCTGATTGAATGAAACTTCGGGCACTGGTCTGCGGGGTCTGAGTTTCTGAGTTGAGCCAATGATTCCGCTTAAAGAGAGAGCCATATGTTGAGACACCTGATTGCAACCCTGATCCTGTTTACTTCGACCGGCCTGCACGCAGCAGAGCTGATTCACCACAATTCGGAAGCCCTTGAGCCATTAAACTTTCCTTTTTCTGAGGCTGTTCAGGTGGGTGATACGCTGTATCTTGCTGGCCAGCTGGGGAATGTGCCCGGCACCCCGAACCTGGTGCCCGGTGGCGTGGAAGCCCAGACCCGCCAGACCCTGACCAATATACAGGCGACCCTTGAAAGATTCGGCTCTGATCTGCAGCACGTAGCGAAATGCACCCTGTTCCTGCAGGACATTAAGGACTGGCCTGCCGTCAACAAGGTCTATCAGGAATTCTTCAGCAAGCCCTTTCCTGCCCGCAGCGCACTGGCTGCTTCAGGGCTGGCATTGGGTGCAGCGGTGGAGATCGAATGCATAGCCGTCGTAAAATAGCGGGTCTGGCGGATGAAATCATGCCGCTTCATCAGTATATTTAGCACCCTTTAACCGACCTCAAGCAACCGAGCACAAGCAGAACCCATGAGTAAGCGAAACATTCTAGTCACCAGCGCCCTGCCCAATGCCAATGGTTCCATTCACCTTGGCCATATGCTGGAACACATCCAGACAGATATCTGGGTTCGCTTTCAGCGGATGCGCGGCAATACGTGCACCTATGTCTGCGCTGACGACACTCATGGCACAGCAATCATGCTCAAGGCGGAAGAGCGCGGTGTTTCCCCGGAGCAACTCATTGCTGAGGTCAAGGCCGGGCATGAACAGGATTTCCGGGATTTTCTGATCAGTCATGACAACTATCACTCGACCCATTCAGAAGAAAACCGGGAGATCTCTGCGCTGATTTACAACCGGCTGAAAGAAGCCGGAAAAATCCGGGTAAAAACGGTCAATCAGCTCTTTGATCCGGAAAAGAACCTGTTTCTTGCAGACCGCTTCATCATCGGCGCCTGCCCCAAATGTAAAACTGAAGGGCAGTATGGTGACAACTGCGAGGCCTGCGGCGCGACCTATGATGCCACTGACCTGATTAATCCACGGTCGAAAATTTCCGGTGCTGAACCGGTTCTGCGTGAATCAACCCATTTCTTTTTTGCGCTGTCGGACTATACGGAATTTCTGAAGAACTGGACCCGCAGCGGGCCGCTTAATGAGCAGGTTGCCAACAAGCTGGCTGAGTGGCTGGACGCCGGACTGCAGGACTGGGACATCAGTCGTGATGCACCCTATTTCGGTTTTGAAATTCCGGGCGAACCCGGCAAATACTTCTATGTCTGGCTGGACGCACCTATCGGTTACATGGCGTCATTCCGACACTATTGTAACAGCCGCAACGATCTGACTTTTGAAGACTACTGGGATGCCGATTCAGCGAATGAGGTTCATCATTTTATCGGCAAGGACATCATCAATTTTCATGCACTGTTCTGGCCAGCAATGCTGAGCACCGCCGGGTTCCGAACGCCAACCCGGATTCACACGCATGGTTTTATCACCGTCAATGGGCAGAAAATGTCCAAGTCCAGGGGTACATTTATCAATGCCCGTACCTATATTGAGCATCTGGCCCCGGAATATCTGCGTTATTACTTTGCCACTAAACTCAGCGCTGGTATCGATGATCTGGATATCAACCTTGAAGACTTCGTTCAGAAGGTAAATTCAGATCTGGTGGGCAAGGTCGTCAATATCGCCAGTCGTTGCGCAGGCTTTATCAGCAAAAATTTCGACGGCAATCTGTCTGCTGCGCCGTCCACACCGCTGGTGGAAGAGTTTCTGAACCAGCGTGATGCAATCGCGGCGCTTTATGAGCAAGATGAATTTGGCAAGGCCATGCGTGAAATTATGGCGATGGCTGACAAAGCTAATCAGTACATTGCTGAACATCAGCCCTGGGCCAGAATCAAAGAGCCAGGCAATGAAGCCCTGGTACAGAATGTCTGTTCTGACGGCATCAATATGTTCCGCACGATTGTGACTTATCTGAAGCCTGTGCTGCCGGAACTGGCAGCCAGAGCGGCCAGTTTCCTGAACGAAGACGATCTTGACTGGAACAGTCTGGAAGCACCGCTCGCAGCTCATGCTATTAACAAGTTCAAGCCCATGATGAACCGTATCGAGCCGAAAGTGATTGAAGCGCTGCTTGAGAGCGCGAAAGCAGAAGCAGAGACCACTGCTCAGGCCCCACAGGACGGCAATTCACAGGCTGAAACTGATGCGAACAGCGACAACACCATCAGCATTGATGACTTCGCCAAAATTGACCTGCGGGTAGCAACGGTTATCAACGCCGAGCATGTTGAGGGGGCAGACAAGCTACTGAAGCTGACGCTGGATCTGGGCGACAGCCAGCGCACGGTTTTTTCCGGCATCAAGAGCGCCTACCAGCCTGCGGACCTGATCGGGAAACAGACTGTGGTGGTCGCTAACCTGGCACCCCGAAAGATGAAATTCGGTATCTCTGAGGGCATGGTTCTGGCTGCCGGCCCCGGAGGCAGTGACATCTTTCTCATCAGCCCGGATGCTGGTGCGACCGCAGGCATGCAGGTCACCTGACCGGGTGATTCGTCACCATGCCTGATGCACTAGTGATATTGCTGGGAACCATATTTACCAACAATTTTGTCATGGTGCAGTTCCTCGGATTGTGTCCCTTTATGGGGGCATCCCGGCGGCTGGACATGGCGACAGGCATGGCTGCTGCCACCACCTTTGTACTGACGCTTGCTGCCGCCGCCAGCTATCTGCTCGAACACTATGTTCTGATGCCGCTGGACCTGGGTTACCTGCGAATCATCAGCTTCATTGTTGTGATTGCCATGCTGGTGCAGCTGGCAGAGATTGTTATTCGGGCAACCCAACCTTTGCTGCACCAGATGCTGGGCATCTTTATTCCCCTGATCACCACCAATTGCGCGGTACTGGGCGTTGCCTTGCTGAGCGTCAGGCAAAATCACAGTCTGTTTGAAGCGATCATCTATGGGTTTGGGGCGTCACTGGGTTTTTCTCTGGTGCTCGTTCTGTTCGCCGCCATACGTGAACGGCAGGCGGGGGCCGACATCCCTGTACCTTTCCGTGGCGCCGCCATCAACATGATTACCGCAGGTCTGCTGTCTCTGGCATTTCTCGGCTTTACCGGGATGGGCTGATGGAGATCATACTCGGGACACTCACCCTCGGCCTGCTGGTGTTCACAGGTGGCTATGGCCTCAATGCGGTCGCGCAACGCTATCAAGACAAACGGGATGACCTGGTACCACTGATAGAAGCGTTGCTGCCTCAGACCCAGTGCGCTCAGTGTGGTTACCCCGGCTGCAGACCCTACGCACAAGCCATTGTCGATGGTGATGAGATAAACAAATGCCCGCCCGGAGGCGACAAGACGATCACGGAACTGGCAGAGTTACTGGGTCGCCCGCAGTTACCGCTGGATGAAACCTTAAACGCTGCGCCCATCCCTCACATTGTTCAGATTCGCGAAGCAGACTGTATCGGCTGCACTCTGTGTATTCACGCCTGTCCGGTCGACGCCATCGTGGGTGCGCCGCAGCTGATGCATTCAGTGATCGACAACGCCTGTACCGGCTGCGATCTTTGCCTGGAGCCCTGTCCGGTGGACTGCATTGATATCGTGCCATTACCTGTTACCGCACCAGTGCCGCCCTCAATTCCGTCCATTCCTCAGGACGCGGAAAACCGGGAAACCTTCCCC
>JAGRIO010000345.1 GCA_020443225.1 Pseudomonadales bacterium | reverse complement strand
CATGCGGGCTGACGGTTTCAGCCCGCATGAGTGAATAAGCCGGAGACAGTAAAAAAGGCAGCTATTTGCTGCCTTTTTTGTGTCTGTTGCCAGCGTTGGCGGCTGTTTCCCTACTCACCACCGTAAATGGCTTTTCGCAACTGAAACTGCTGTCCCATTACCTTGGTAATGTAACGCTCGGTTTCAGGGAAGGGTGGAACACCCTGATACTTGTCCACATTGCCTGCTCCGGCATTATAGGCTGCCAGTACCAGGCGCAGATCGCCGTTAAACCGGTCCAGCAGGTATTTGAGATGCTGGACACCACCATTGATGTTCTGACGGGGGTCAAACCGGTCCCTGACCTGATAGCGACTGGCAGTATCTTTCATCAGTTGCATCAGGCCGCCAGCTCCTTTCCTGGAAACGGCCTGAGGATCGAAACCAGACTCAACGTGAATGATAGCCTCCACCAGAATCGGGTCTACCTTGTGTTTCTGACTGGCTTCACGAATATAGCGCCGGAATGGCGCTGACCCGCCGGTGCTGACCGGGGCTCTGGTCAGAGCAGCCGCAGCATCAGACAAGGTGTCCTGTCGACGGACCAGTCGGTAGTGATTTTCATCCCGATGTACCGGGCGATCTGAAAACAGCTTTTCACCATTCGGGCCCCGGTAAATATAGACCTCGGCCGCTACCGGCAGGCTGATGCTGGTCAGCGACAGGGCGAAAAACATTAATCTCAGTTTCATTGGCTTCAGTGCTTGAATGAACTCATGGTCATCAGTGCTGGTTTCCGGACTGCGGAAACACCAGGTCTTTACCTGCGTTCCTACAAGAGAAATTGCCGGCACCAGACTGACCATCAATGCTAACATAACCACATTGTAGCGGAAGCCTGCCACTGGCACAGGATTCATCGATATTTGTCACTGAGTTTATGCCCGGGGGTAGTGTCTGCAGCAGGCTGACCAGGCCTTTTTAACATACTGATATCCACAGTATGAATCACAGAAGAGGAAACTTCATTGAACTACGTATTGCCTGATCTTTGCGACGCCTATCCTGAGCTTATTACGGTGGTGGAGCCCATGTTCTCTAACTTTGGTGGCCGCCAGTCGTTCGGCGGCGCTATGACCACTATCAAATGCCATGAGGATAACTCGCTGGTGGCAGATGCAGTGGAGGAGGCTGGGAATGGTCGGGTTCTGGTGGTTGACGGTGGTGCCAGTCTCCGCTGCGGACTGCTGGGGGATAATCTGGCCCACAAGGCTGCCGCCAATGGCTGGGCTGGCATCGTTGTTTATGGCTGCATCCGCGATGTTGACGAAATCGCCAATATTGATCTGGGTGTGCAGGCGCTGGCCACTCATCCGATGAAATCCGTGAAACGCAATATCGGGCTGCGGGATGAAGTACTGGTGTTTGGTGGTGTTACCTTCCGGCCCGGTGAATATCTCTACGCAGACAATAACGGTGTGATCGTCTCGCCTGAACCCTTGAAGATGCCCTGAACAGTCAGATCTTTAACTGGCGCAGATTGGGGTCCTGCAGCCCGCTTTCCCAGGCAGCCGTGAACTGCCGGGCAAGCCGGTTGTTTTCGGTGATATCCTTGAAATTGGCAAAACCTTCGTATTGCTCATGGTCCTGCCGGTAGATGACCCCAGCCTGGTCGACCAGTACGAATTCGTTGTTCAGCGGCCGAAGCTCGGGGTGGACGATTTTCATACTCACGGATGACGGCAGACGACGGCTGATATCCAGCAGGACATGGCCATTCTTTACAACCCGATGGCTGTCATAGAGCAGAATGTCTACACGAGTGTAGCGATTTCGCCGGGCTAACTCAGAGACGATTTCCCGCAGCGTCTCCTGATGGTAAAGCCGGTGATCCAGCACTGGTGACCAGATACGGATGCTCTGCCGGGCCTGCCGGGTCATCTCCAGAATGGCATTCAGGAAATCTTCCTCATTGCGTAACAGCAGGAACTGCGAGTCTTCGCCCAGTAAATAGCGATTCGCTTTGCCGTCATAGGCAGTACCACTGAGACCTGACTTTGCCTTTCTCAGCTGGGCAATGTTCTCGATTTCAGTCTGATGCCGGAACTGCTGAACTTCACGACCAGCCGCCACAGCGGGTGCGCCAGCCCCGGTGAAACCAAGACTGATCCAGAAATCCTGCAGGGCCACATCTGAAGTCACCTGCACCGAGGGCAGGCCAAACCGGCGGGCCTTATTCAATGCCTGTTCTACCAGACTGTGGCCAACACCCTGATGCCGGAATGCTTCCAGCACCGCGAGACGACTGATTTCTCCTTCAATGGACATGCGAATGCAACCGGCAATCTGTCCGTCCGGGGCTGAGGCATGCCAGTGCAGGGCTTTCTCATCCTGCTCATCGCTAATGTGTGAGGGGTCCAGCCCCAGTTCCACACCCAGCACCTGTTGTCGTATGGTGCGAATGATTTTGCCTGCCTGTTCCCAGTCGACCTCCCGGGTATCGCAGTTCCGCAGGGTTAGTCCATCTGAAGCACCCAGCACCTGATGCGGAAGTGGATTACCGGCTGCATCCTGAAAATGCTGCTCCATCCGCAAGTGAGGTATGCCGGCTTCCATGAACTCGTCCCCCACCGGATGGAACCCCCCGCGCTCATAGAAGCCGATGGCATGGGTCTGCGCATTCAGGAATACACTGGGGTAACCGAGTTCTCTGGCATAGTTAACGGCTGCCTCCAGCAATGCTGCGCCTACGCCTGTGCCACGTGTTTCCTGCAGCACAGCCATACGTCCAATCTGGCCTTCGGGAAGCAACCTGGCAGTGCCTATGGTCTGATTCTGCTCATCTGTGGCAATCCAGTGATGACTTTCGGCGTCGCGATTGTCCCATTCCTCTTCCGCCGGGACCCCTTGCTCGACGATGAAAACCAGCCTGCGCAAGCGTGATAATTCAGCCTGGTCCCGGTTCCAGTCTGCCCGCCGGACAAGAAAGTTCTGTATGCCGAATGCTTCAGCCAATTCGCGATACCTGTTAGTTGTGATTCGGTCGACCGGGAACCAGTGCTCCCAGATTAAGCCACTTTAGCAAAAGTGTTCTGCCAGCTGTACCTGAGGGAAGTGCACTGCGCGGCAGGTAGCGGGATGTGCAGAGGGTATCAAACCAGCCTGGATAATCCTCATCATCACTGACTGTATAAGCCTCACCGTTGACAAAACAGACGTCACCACTAAGACGGCATAGCCTGGTCGGCAGACTGCAGCTCAGCCCTTCAAGGCCATCGAGATCAGCTGCGACGTAGCTGCCATCAGGCTCGATGAGCTCTGGCTCCCGCAGTTGGGTCATATAGCAGCCATACCAGTCGCTCAGCGCCGGGCTGCTGATGGCTTCCAGCAGAGGCGCCTGAAGCTGCGTCAGTTCAGTGCCGGTGATGACAGGACTGGTGACCTGTGAACCATCCGTGAGTGGATTCGCCGCCGTTGTGTCGTCCAACAGAAAATCCGTCAGGTTCGTCAATAATTCTGGCAGGGTTGGATTGCGAAGGCCCACTGACAGGGTCAGGCTGTCGTCGCTGGCGATACCGTGATGACCGACGCCGGGAGGAATATAAAGCAAATCGCCCGGTCTCTGCAGTAGCGAGCTGGTAACGGGAAAATCTGCCAGCAGACGCAAATCCGCATCGGCTATCAGCTGATCCTCCCGAAAGGGACCATTGGAGATTTGCCAGTGTTTAGTACCCCGTATCTGCAGCAGAAACACATCATAGTGATCGAAATGAGGACCACAATTAGCGCCTTCATCACCCAGCGTGCCCATGACATCCTCAATGCGCCAACGGGGCAGGAAGCTGAATGTCCCGGTCAGCAAATCAGCAACCGCTGGCGAGAACTGTTCCAGGCCCTGGATCATCAGCATGTCGCCTGACTGAAGGCACTCTGTCTCGAATGGGCCGAAACTGACCTGATAATGGCTGCTGCCCGGTTGATGATGAACCAGTCGGCTCTCTACCAGTTCTGATCCGGAAAGTTCAAATAAGTCTTTATTATTCAGGTCATTAGAGAGACTTTCTAATGTTGCTTCAGAAACTGCGTCTGGTAAAAAACAGA
>JAGRIO010000344.1 GCA_020443225.1 Pseudomonadales bacterium | reverse complement strand
TACCGATTGTTATCAGAAGCCTAAGGTGGTTATCACAGCCAGTGACCTGGCTTCACACATCACTTGAAAGGTACACACAATGGAAAGCAAGAACGACAACACTGCGGCAGTTTGCCCGGTAATGCATGGCGCACATACGGCCGTCAGCAGTTCAAATACGGATTGGTGGCCTGAAGCACTGAACCTCAACATCCTGCACCAGCACGATACAAAGACTAATCCGCTGGGAGAAGACTTCGATTACCGGGAAGCACTGAAAGAACTGGACGTTGCAGCATTAAAGCAAGACCTGACTGACCTGATGACCGACAGTCAGGATTGGTGGCCCGCCGACTGGGGTCACTATGGCGGACTGATGATACGTATGACCTGGCATGCTGCCGGCTCTTATCGTATCGCTGATGGCCGCGGCGGTGGCGGCACGGGTAACCAGCGATTCGCGCCGCTGAACTCCTGGCCAGACAACGTCAACCTGGACAAAGCCCGCCGGCTGCTGTGGCCAGTCAAGAAGAAGTACGGCAACAAGGTCAGCTGGGCTGATCTCATTATTCTGGCCGGCACTATCGCCTATGAATCCATGGGCCTGAAAACCTATGGCTTTGCGTTTGGTCGCGAAGACATCTGGCACCCTGAAGAAGACATCTACTGGGGTTCGGAGCAAGAATGGCTGGGTGCAACACGATACGAAGATGATGCACGTGAATCACTGGAAAACCCACTGGCTGCAGTACAGATGGGCCTGATTTATGTGAACCCGGAAGGCGTCAACGGCCAGCCCGATCCCCTGCGAACCGCCCAGGACGTTCGCGAAACTTTTGCCCGGATGGCCATGAACGACGAGGAAACTGTGGCACTGACCGCAGGCGGCCATACTGTCGGCAAGTGCCACGGTAATGGCAATGCCGACCTGCTGGGCCCGGACCCGGAGGCAGCCGGTCCGGAAGAACAGGGGCTGGGGTGGAATAACAGAACTACCCGGGGTATCGGTAATAATGCGGTCACCAGCGGCCTCGAGGGCGCATGGACCACGAACCCTACCCAGTGGGACAACGGCTACTTCCATTTATTGCTGAATCACGAGTGGGAGTCCAGAAAAAGTCCCGCCGGTGCGTGGCAGTGGGAGCCCATCGATATTCGTGAAGAAGACAAGCCCGTGGACTCAGAGAACCCTGGGGTTCGCCACAATCCCATCATGACCGATGCCGACATGGCCATGAAAATGGACCCGGCCTATCGCGAAATTTCTGAGCGGTTCTACAAAGACCCTGACTACTTCTCAGAGGTCTTTGCCCGGGCCTGGTTCAAGCTGACACACCGGGATATGGGTCCGAAAGCACGCTATATTGGCCCGGACGTACCAGCAGAGGACCTGATCTGGCAGGACCCGGTACCAGCCGGCAACACCGGTTACGACGTGGATGCCGTCAGACAGAAGATTGCTGCCACGGACCTGACCATCAGCGATATGGTAGCGACAGCCTGGGACAGTGCCCGCACCTGGCGGGGTTCTGATATGCGCGGCGGTGCCAACGGCGCGCGCATCAGACTGGCACCTCAGAAAGACTGGGAAGGTAACGAGCCCGAACGTCTTGCCAGAGTACTGAGTGTACTGGAACCCATTGCTGCCGAAACGGGCGCCAGTATTGCTGATGTCATCGTGCTTGCGGGTAATGCAGGTATCGAGCGGGCTGCCAGAGCCGCTGGTCATGACATTACCGTACCGTTTACACCAGGCCGTGGTGATGCGACTGACGAGCAAACTGATGCGGATTCGTTTGCGCCACTGGAACCTGTTCACGACGGCTACCGGAATTTCCTGAAGCAGGATTTTGCTGTCAGCGCCGAGCGACTGATGCTGGACAGAACTCAGTTAATGGGCCTGACCGCCCCAGAAATGACCGTACTGGTTGGCGGTTTACGGGTACTGGGCACCAACTATGGTGATTCGAAGGTCGGGGTTCTGACCGACAGAGAAGGCGAGCTGACTAACGACTTCTTCGTCAACCTGACAGACATGGCTTATCGCTGGGAACCAGCCGGTAAAGATCTCTATAAGATCTGTGACCGCAGCACCGGCACCGTGAAGTGGACTGCAAGCCGGGTAGACCTGGTGTTTGGTTCCAACTCAGTTCTGCGGGCCTGTGCCGAGGTCTATGCCCAGGATGACAATCAGCACAAGTTTGTGCAGGACTTTGTCAGGGCCTGGAATAAGATCATGAACGCTGACCGGTTTGATCTGAAGGCATAACCAACTGCGTAACAGTTCCCCATCGCATACCATGTGCGATGGGGAACCACAGCAGTGGGTATTTCTGAACACTTCAGTTAACCTTCAGAATCTGGCTTGCTCTCTCGCTGATTTGCGCCACCCGCTGCAGCAGTCGATTTCTGAAGGCACCGGACCGGCCGACAACCAGGGTAACAACTCGCCTGTACGAGAGACTGGCAGAACTTCAGTGTCAGAGAGTTACTGAATCATGTTTATCGATCTTGTTCAGCAAGTGCTTTTCATTACCGCCTGGTTCCTGCCGATGGTGCTCATCGCCCGCAGCCGGCGCATCAGAGGTTCTGACAAGGTATTGTGGCTGATGGCCGCCTTGTTCACCAGCTGGCTTGCGTGGGTGTTTTTGCAGTTCAAGCCTTTCCCGGCATCAGGTGATGACGATAAACCAGAGAACTGACTACAGCGCGAGGGTTTGATTTAACTGCTTACAGCAACGCCTGCTCTGCAATTGAATTAATATCAATTTCCGCAATCGCCATAGCCTTATTCTGGTCCAGCATGTACAGCCGCTTAGACCTGATCTCAAGAATCTGGTCTTCACGTAATCCCCGCAGTGTTCTGTTTACAGTTTCAACGCTTAATCCCAGCGACTGACTCAGCATTTCCTGCGACAGCGGAAATACAATACTGTGCTCATCAGAACCCGGTACCAGATTTCCCAGTGCCCGGACCCGCACATAAAGCTCCAGTAGTAATGACGCAAGTTTTTCCCTGGCATTCTTCTGTCCTGTCGACAGCAGAACCTGTTGCAACTGCGCCATATCCCGGGCTGCCAGGGTAGCCATTCTGGCAGCCAGCCCGGAAGATTCAGTCATCATTCGCTGCAGATCAGCTTTGGGAAAGGCGCACAACATGCTCTCTGTTATCGCATAAGCGGAACTTGACATGGGGCTGGTGGCGTTCGCCTGGAAACCAAGAAAATCACCGGGCAAGGCAAAGCGTAAAATCTGGGTACGGCCATCGGAAAGCGAGTTACTGAGCAGCACCCAGCCACTGTAAAGGGTATAAACGTAGGGATGCTGTTGTCCTTCAGAAAACAGTCGGGCCCGGGCAGGTGCGCGATACTGATTTTCCCGGTACTGCTGCGTCCACTCTAGCTGATCGGGGGGTATTCCCTGGAATAACGCTCGCGCACGTACTGCACAATGTACGCACTTGGTAGGGATACTTGTCGTTGCGATCAGCTGGTTGCCGTTGCCACCCAGTTTCATGAGTTACCATCAGGGATTTGTTTCGATTGAGGTGGATTCAAACCACCTGCAACCGGTCAGGGTCTGATGATTCTAACCGGTGAGTGGCGTCACAGCCTAGTCTAATATCGCCGGCAGTAACGACGCAGCGAGCCGGTTTCTGCGCACACGATTCAGTCAGTGGGTATTTCTCCCGCCATCAAAGCGATTGCCTGAAGGAAGCTCAGGTATTAGTGTGTTAACACTTTGCGCATTTCACGAGACGGCACCCATGCCAAGTACGGAACACGAGATAATCGCAGACATGATGTCCGGGGGGCTGGGCATGCTGGATCTGACCATTGAAGAACAGCGGCTGATGATGGAAGGCGCAGCTGAGATGTTTCCGTTGCCTGCAGATGTCCGCACAAAAAAGATTGTTGCCGACCATGTTGCAGCAGAATGGGTTTCTGTCGATAGCATACACACTGACCGGGTAATGCTCTATCTGCACGGCGGTGCATACGTAGCTGGCTCCGCCAATACTCATCGCGCACTGGCGGGTCGCATTGCCCGGGCCACGAAGGCAAACGTATTGTTACCTGACTACCGCTTGGCACCAGAGCAGCCCTTTCCGGCCGCACTGGAAG
>JAGRIO010000343.1 GCA_020443225.1 Pseudomonadales bacterium | reverse complement strand
TAGGTATTGGCATCAGGCCCGTTGGTAATCCACATCTTGGTACCGTTCAGAATATAGTCGTCGCCATCCTGTTCAGCCTTCAGTTGCAGGCTGACGACGTCTGAACCAGCGTTTGGCTCGCTCATCGCCAGGGCGCCAATCGCCTTGCCACTAACCAGGTCAGGCAGGTAGCGACGTTTCTGATCTTCGGTGCCATTACGGAAGATCTGATTCACACACAGGTTCGAATGAGCCCCATAGCTGAGTGCAACTGACGCCGATGCCCGTGAAATTTCTTCCAGCACCAGAACATGGGCCAGATAGCCCATATCCGCGCCACCATACTGCTCACTGACGGTAATACCCAGCAAACCCATGCTGCCCATTTTCTCCCAGAGATCCATGGGGAACTGATTGGTTGCATCGATTTCTGCGGCACGAGGGGCGATTTCTTCACTGGCAAATTTGTTTACCTGGTCTCGCAACAGTTCGAGAGACTCATCAAAGCCGAATCTGAGGTTGTCATAATTGACATGCATGGATGGCATCCTGTTGGTTATGGATTGCTGTGGTGGATATTCTGAACACCTCTGGCGCTGTGTGCCAGAGGTGCAGAAGCGCTATTTTCGCGCCGACTTTGTCAGCGGTGTTGCAGCTGATCAGCCCAGGTGCTGATTTTGGTTACTTAAAGCGTTTGTCGGTATACCAGTTAACGTCCCGGGCATACTTATCAACGTCGTTCACCACATCCAGAATCAGGGCAAATAATGCCATGCGAATGGTCACACCGTTGTCGGTCTGACGAAAGATTGCCAGATTGGGATTCTCATTGAGGTCGTTGTCCAGCTCGTTAGCGTTGCCCCGGGAATCACGGGGCAGGGGATGCATGATGACCGTATTGGGCTCACAGTATTCGGTATAAATAGACTGATTTAACCGGAACAGGCCTTTGTATTTTGATGCCTCTTCCGGCGATGGAAAGCGTTCTTCCTGAGTCCGTGTGACGTAAAGAATATCCGCCTTGCCGATACTGCTTTGTAATTCTGAAGATTCAATGACCCGGTGCCCGGCGGCACGCATCCCGTCTATGTAGTGGGCTGGCAATGCCAGTTCTGGTGGCGAAATCAGAATGAACTCGATGTTGTTGTAGAGGCTCAGAAGCCTGCACAGGGAATGAACCGCGCGGCCGTATTTCAGGTCGCCAATCAGGGCGATGCGCAGGTTATCGATATTTTTACCGTGGGCAGCAACTTCCTTGCGAATTGTGTACAAATCCAGCAGGGCCTGACTGGGATGTTCATTGGCACCATCGCCACCGTTCAGCACCGGTACCCGGCTGGCGGAAGCGAATTCCGCTACCGAACCCTCGATCTCATGGCGCATTACGATCACGTCGCTGTAACCTGAAAGCACCCGCGCGGTATCAAAGAAGGATTCACCCTTGGCAATAGAGGTGGACTTCATTTCTGTTGTTTCACGAACTTCGCCGCCCAGGAGGTTGAAGGCGCAGCCAAAGCTGACCCGGGTACGGGTGCTGGGCTCAAAAAACATGCTGCCGAGAATAGCGCCTTCCAGCACGCGGGTTACGCGCTGACGCTTGGCGTAAGGCTCAAGCTGGTCAGCGACCTCAAATACCCGCTCGATAGCCGGCCGGTCAAATTGTGAAACAGATAGTATGTGGCTACCTACAAAGTTCATTCAGACCTCTGACAAATGAGTATGCGTCGTGATTAATTCTTGTTGTCCCGCAGTGGCTGCGGCCTTTGATTTGTCCTTGGTTTGGTGTCAGCTCCAGGGCAACTTGGCCGGTAGTGACAGTATGAGTTCGCGCATCCAGCGGTTCGCCTGATCCTTGTCTGTGCTTTCATGCCAGTACAGATAGGTCTCCAGATTCGGGACTTCAAAGGGCAGTTCCAGATATTTGACCGGCAGGCGTGAGCCCAGGAACTCCGCGAATACCCGTGGCACGGTCAGTGCCAGGTCAGTTTTGGAAACCAGTTCAGGTGTTGCGAGGTAGTGCTGGGTGCGCAGTGTGATTTGCCGACGCCGGCCCATTTTGCCCAGTGCCAGATCTACATGACCCAGACCGCCGCGACGGCTGGAAATATGGATGTGATTCAGGCTCAGGTAGGAATCCAGATCCAGCTCATTTCTGATGGTGGAATGGTTTTCCCTGACTACACAGACATGGGGATGTGAAAACAGCGGCGCCTGACGGATTTGCTGATCCGGGGTCAGGGGTATATCCACTGCCAGATCCAGGTTGCCGGAAGCCAGTTCGATGTTCATGTCCCTGCGCCGCACGTGATAGCAGTCAATAGAGATGTTAGGCGCTTCTTTTTTAATCTGACCAAACAGATAGGGCAGAACAATTGACTGGGACAGATCCGTCATGCTGACGCGGAATCGTTTGTCAGACACCGTAGGATCAAAGGCTTCACTTTCCTGTACGCTGGAACGGATCAATCCCAGTGCCTGTCTCACAGAACCAACAATATTCTGCGCAACCGGTGTCGGCACCATGCCTTCAGCGGTGCGAACGAATAAAGGATCATCAAACAGATTACGTAACCGCGACAGGGAGTTGGAGACGGCAGGTTGAGTAATACCGATAATCTCCCCGGCTCTGGTCAGGTTCCCTTCGGTATAAATGGCATCGAAAACCACGAACAGGTTCAGATCGATATCGCTGAGCTTCATAGGGCTTGTCTCATGGTGTGGGTCTCATGAATATCACGCTACTGAATTATAAATCCAAATTCTGATAAATGGGGATTATAATCTGTCGAGCTGATCTGTGAAAAGAGCCAATTCGCACCGCACCATCCTGCGCCGCGCCCTTGCATTAGACCACTATCTGGTTGATAGTGCCGACCTTAGCGAGTGGAACCGGCCCGGGGATTTCCGGTTTATTTAAAAACCTTTAAATACAGTCTCTTGCGAGTGAAAATTAAAGTCTCATTCACGACAGTCAGATATCAGCGAGTATAGCCCGCCATGAGTGAAATCAGCGTCAGGCAGCGTTTACCATTTTCATTTGCCAAGCGTCACGGCGTATTGCTGGTGCCGGAAGCTGATACCGGGCTGCCTTCGGTACTGTTCAAATCCGGCGTGGAGCCGGCCTCCCTCATGGAAGTGAAACGCTTCATTGGTTGTGACTTCAACATGCAGGAGGTCGACAGCCAGACCTTTGATGCGCGGCTGTCAGTGGCCTATCAGAACGATACCGGCGAGGCCATGCAGATGATCGAAGGACTTGGCGACAGTATGGATCTGTCATCGCTGGCGGATGCTATTCCCGAAACAGGGGATTTGCTGGAGCAGGAAGACGACGCGCCGATTATCAAACTCATCAACAGTCTGCTGACTGAAGCCGTCAAGGTGGGCGCTTCTGATGTCCATATCGAAACCTACGAAACCCGGCTGGTAGTCCGGTTCAGGGTAGATGGTGTCTTGCGTGAAGTCGTCAGTCCACGCCGGGCCCTGGCACCCTTGCTGGTATCGCGAATCAAGGTAATGGCGAAGCTGGATATCGCTGAGAAACGTCTGCCTCAGGACGGTCGTATCTCCCTGCGGGTTGCGGGTAAGGAAGTGGATGTGCGGGTATCAACCATCCCGGCCAGTAATGGTGAAAGGGTCGTTATGCGTCTGCTCGACAAGCAGGAAGGCCGGCGCGGTCTTAGCCAGATGGGTATGAGTCCGGAAAACCTTGCCGCGATGGAAGCGCTGGTTAAGAAGCCCCATGGGGTCATCCTGGTGACCGGTCCAACAGGTTCCGGTAAGTCAACCACCCTCTATGCCTGTCTCGACCGGCTGAATGACAAGACCCGTAACATCCTCACGGTCGAGGATCCCATTGAATATGACGTTGAAGGTATCGGGCAGACCCAGGTAAACACCAAGGCCGAAATGACTTTTGCCAAAGGGTTGCGGGCGATTCTGCGTCAGGACCCCGATGTGGTGATGGTGGGTGAGATCCGGGACTATGAAACCGCCGACATCTCTGTGCAGGCGAGTCTTACCGGACACCTGGTATTGTCGACCCTGCACACCAACACCGCGCTGGGCGCGCTGACACGACTGGAAAACATGGGGGTGCAGCCATACCTGCTGTCGAACAGCATCGTTGGTC
>JAGRIO010000342.1 GCA_020443225.1 Pseudomonadales bacterium | reverse complement strand
TGTTTCCCTGTAGTGTGGACATGGTGCGTTCGACCATATCGGCCTGACATTTCGGACACTTCATAACGGACTCCTCAGGTTTGGCTGGCATTATCCACTGATTTCGCGACGATCTGAAGTGCGTTGCATGAACCAACGAGCTGGTGATAGGGTGAGGCAGCCAAATTCCGGAGAAAATACTATGCTCAGCCGCCTCGTGCCCCTTGCTCTGATCCTTTACGCCAGTTGTTCCCGGGGACAGGAAGATCTGACTGCGGAAGCAGACCGGCGTGCTGATGCAGTAATCGATAAAGTCGTTGCCTGGCGCAGGGACATTCACCAGCACCCGGAGCTGAGTAACCGGGAATTCCGTACCGCCGCGCTGGTTGCTGAGCACCTTCGCAGCCTGGGAATGGAAGTTCAGACTGAAGTGGGTCACACCGGTGTCGTTGGTATCCTGCGGGGTGCCGCTGACAGCCCGGTCGTCGCGCTGCGGGCTGATATGGATGCACTGCCGGTAACAGAACGGGTTGATTTGCCATTCGCATCAAAAGCCAGAGGCGAATACCGCGGTGCAGAGGTCGGCGTGATGCATGCCTGTGGTCATGATAATCATGTGGCTATTCTGATGGGCACAGCAGAAGTGCTGGCTGGTATGCGCGATCAGATTCCAGGTACGGTTAAGTTCATCTTCCAGCCCGCAGAAGAGGGCCCTCCGGCTGGCGAAGAAGGTGGTGCTGATCTGATGATCAGGGAAGGTGCACTGCAGAATGTTGATGCTATCTTCGGGCTGCATGTATTTCCCTATAAGGTGGGTTCGGTTGCTTACCGTGAAGGTGGCATCATGGCCAGCTCAGACAGTTTCCGCATCGTGGTGAAAGGCAGGCAAACCCATGGCGCAGTACCCTGGGGTGGTGTGGATCCGATAGTTACAGCGTCACAGATTGTTCTCGGTCTGCAGACCATTACCAGCCGGCAACTGGATGCGACCCTGACGCCATCGATTGTAACGGTGGGTAAAATCAGTGGTGGGGTGCGTTCTAACATCATTCCTGACGAAGTAGAGATGCTGGGGACCATCAGAACCTTTGATGCCGGTGTACGCGAACAGATTCATGAAAAGCTGACCCGTACCGCTGTCAGCATTGCTGAAGCTGCTGGTGCCACCGCGGAAGTGATGATCGACAAAGGTACCCCGGTCACCAGCAATGACGCACAGCTCACCCGCATGATGGTGCCGACGCTTGAAAAAGTGGCTGGTGCAGAGAATGTATCGGTCTCGCCGAGAACTACAACCGCGGAAGACTTTGCCTACTATCAGCAGCAGGTACCAGGACTGTTCTTCTTCCTGGGTGTTGCGGACCCGGAGGATAAATCGCCGGCGCCTAATCACTCGCCCTATTTCTACGCCGATGAACGAGCGCTGCCGGTCGGGGTCAGGGCTATGTCACATCTGGCTCTTGATTATCTGACGAAAGAATAATGGGGAACGGTCCCTGAGTATGAAAGAGCAGGCGGGTAAGCCGGGAATATTTTTCACCAGAGGCATGTTCTCATCCCTGAGCAACAGGGAGTTCCGGTTCCTGTGGCTGGGTAATCTCGGTGCCCAGTTTGCGATGCAGATGCAGGTGGTTGCACGTGGCTGGCTGATCTATGCCATGACCAACTCTCCGCTTATGCTGACCTGGGTGTTGTTGTCCTTTGCTATTCCTTCCTTCGTTTTTTCGCTGTTCGGTGGGGTCATGGCCGACCGCCTGCCCAAAAAACGGGTGATGATTGTCGCCCAGTGCCTCAATTTCATCGCGACACTGGTGATGGCAAATTTTATTATCAGCGACGCTGTCACCTTTGAACACTTTCTCTGGTTCGGTGCCTTTAATGGCACCGTACTGTCACTCAGTATGCCGGCCAGACAGTCGGTAATCCCGGAACTGGTTGGGGAGGCAGAGCTGTTTAACGCGATGGCGCTCAGCACCGCCAGTATGAATATATCCCGTGTCTGCGGGCCAGCGCTGGCAGGCGCTATCATTGCCCTGGTGGCTGATGGCGATACTACCAGCACCTTTGGCGTCGGTGTGGTGTACTACCTGATTGCAGCGTTATATGTGGTTGCCGTCGTCACTCTGCTGTTTATGAAATATCGTGGCGACGTGCTTGAGAAGAGCCAGCAGGGTATTTTCACTGATATCAACGCCGGTATTCAGTACATGTGGCAGTCACCGCTGATTTTCGGGCTCCTGCTCATGTCTTTTTTGCCCATGCTGTTTGGCATGCCCATTCAGTTTCTGATGCCAGCCTACAATCATGATGTCATTGGTGGCGGTCCCGATTCTCTGGGGCTGCTGATGGGGGTTAATGGCGGCGGAGCACTGTTTGGCAGTCTGGTGCTGGCGCGGATGGGCAATGTGTCCCGCAAGGGCTACTGGCTTCTGGGGTTGAGTGTGCTCTGGGCCCTTTTTATGGGGTTGTTTGCGTTTACCCATACTTTATTGTTTGCACTGCCGCTGGTGCTGCTGGTGGGCGTTTGCAGTTCTATGTTCATGGCGATGAATATGAGCCTGGTGCAGCTCGCTGTTGATCCGGCGATGCGCGGTCGGGTCAACAGCATCATGATGATGACATTCGGGCTTATGCCAGTGGGCGTCATCCCCATCGGTTATATCGCAGAGCACTGGGGTATTGATACCGGGCTCTGGATTAGCGCAATATGCCTCACCGTGGTGACGGTACTGCTGGGCGTCTTTTTCCCTGCGATCAGGGATATAGACCAGGGTTACCGCAACAGCCTCAGTAATTCAGAATCCGTAGAAACTATTCGGTAGAAACTAATCCAGAGAAACTATTCCGTATAAATGAAGCAGGGGAGACCAAAATGAAAGCTGCAATATTCAGAGAAGTAGGAAAGCCGCTTGAGATAGAAAATATCAGTATCTCAAAGCCCGGCCCCAGAGAAGTCCTGGTCAGAACCGCTGCAGCAGGTGTCTGCCACTCAGATCTGCATTTTATTGAAGGTCTGTACCCAGCTCAGGTGCCAATGGTGCTGGGCCATGAATCTTCCGGCATTGTCGAAGCCGTGGGTTCAGATGTGACTTATGTAAAGCCGGGTGATCATGTGATTACCTGTTTGTCTGTATTTTGTGGCCATTGTGAGCACTGTCTGACCGGGCACATGTCCCTTTGCAGCAGCGCAGAAGTTAAGCGGGGCGCTGATGAAGAGCCACGCCTGATTCAGGAAGCAACGCCGGTTAACCAGTTTGCAAACCTGTCTTCCTTTGCCGAACAGATGCTGATTCATGAGCACGCACTGGTGAAAATCCGTGAGGATATGCCCATGGACCGTGCGGCACTGATTGGTTGTGCAGTGACCACCGGCGTTGGCGCTGTGTTCCATACTGCCAAAGTTGAGCCGGGTACCACCGTCGCGGTCGTGGGCTGTGGTGGCGTTGGATTGTCGTGCATCAACGGCGCAGCTATTGCCGGGGCTGGCCGTATCATCGCTGTCGATATGATGGACAATAAACTTGAAATGGCCAAAGAGTTTGGGGCGACTGATGTCGTCAATGCCTCTGATGGCGATGCGGTAGAGAAGATCCTGGAGATGACCAGTGGCGGTGTGCACTATTCCTTCGAAGCGATCGGTCTGAAGAAAACCGCTGAAGACTGTTTCCGGATGCTGCGTCCCGGTGGCGCTGCCGTGATTATCGGCATGATTCCGGTGGGCGTCTCTATTGAACTGACTGGTTCTGCCTTCCTGCAGGAAAAGAAAGTACTCGGCTCATTTATGGGTTCCAACCGTTTCCGCGTAGATATGCCACGGTTCATCGATTTCTATCTGCAAGGCAAGCTGCATCTTGACCAGATGATCTCCAAGCGTATCAAGCTGGAGCAGATCAATGATGCGTTCGCCGATATGAAGTCCGGCTCCGTAGCCCGAAGCGTGATTGTTTTTGATTAACGTCGATCTTCAGATCGACGCATCCTGCAGCCGGCGCAGACCTTGGTTAACGTCGATCTTCAGATCGACGAAAGACAAACCTGCAGCCGGCACAGACTCTGGTTAACGTCGATCTTTAGATCGACGCATCCTGCAGCCGGCGCAGACCCTGGTTTCCGGCGATTTAAAAATCGCCGTTCAACGTCGAT
>JAGRIO010000341.1 GCA_020443225.1 Pseudomonadales bacterium | reverse complement strand
GGCAGGTATTTGTGACTTGGCTGGCGTATCCATGGTGTGTTCCACGCTGTCGGTCTGATTTGACTGCATTGTCAGCTTCCCCGGCCTCGTGAACGGTGATGTCGTTCACAGTTTCTGATGAGTTTGCGGTTTTGTGGACCAGCGCTCATTCCATCTGAGAAGTGGCGAGGGCAATTGATCTCACTGCCTTCTTTGAGTCATTCTTGAGCAAACCCATTCGGTAACTGCGTTACTATTTGCCCAACGGTATTTCAGAAGGAGCAGAAGGTGAGCCACAAACTGAGCAAACACCCGGCCCGCTGGCTATGGGCCCTCTTAGTGCTGCCCTGGCTCTGCGGTGCAGAGCCACTGGTTATCGGGCATCGCGGCGCCAGTGGTTATCTGCCTGAACATACTCTGGCTGCCTATCAGCTGGCGATGGAGATGGGTGCAGATTTCGTTGAGCCTGACCTGGTCATGACCCGTGACGGCCACCTGATTGCCCGCCATGATATTTATCTCAGTACCACCACCGATATCGCAGACCATCCGGAATTTGCCGACCGTAAGAAGACCTTTGAAGGCCATGAGGACTGGTTTGCAGAAGACTTTACACTGGCAGAAATTCGTACCTTGCGAGCCCGGCAGGCGTTTCCAGGCCGGGACAAGGGCGAAGACGGTAAGCATCTGATCCCTGCCTTTGACGAGGTGATAGCTCTGGTGCAGGCTTTTGAAAAATCCACGGGGCGTAAAGTCGGCATTTATCCTGAAACCAAGCATCCTGAGCACCATGCCGTGATCGGTCTGGATTTTGTTCCACCGTTGCTGAAGGCGCTGGATGGCAGTGGTTTCGGGGCAGACCGGGTATTCATTCAGTCTTTTGAACCCAATATTCTGCGCCGGCTTCGCCCGCTGACCCGGTTCCCGCTGATCCAGCTGGTGGAGCCGCTCAGCCGGGATCAGCATGAAATTCCCAATATTCCGCTGACGGAAATCGCAGCCTTTGCTGATGGTGTCGGTGCCAGTAAATACCTGCTGGTGCGTCGGGACGGCAGTGCCACGGGGTTCATTCCAGAGGCCCATCAATTGGGTCTGAAGGTACATATCTGGACCTTACGGGCTGATCAGGTGCTTTCACCTCCGTTTGATAGCTTTAATGCCGAACTGGACTGGTATCTCCACCAGGGGATCGATGGCTTTTTTACGGATTTTCCTGATCTGGGCGTTGAGCGAGTGAAAGCTCTGGATTAACTGTTGCTGATTCTGAGTGGCTGTTTTTCTGATCACTACCCCTTTCCGGCGGGAATGAACTACGCTTTTCAAAGCAGATCAAGGTTTTGAGGTGTGGTGAGTTGTGGTAAGTTTTCAGGTCCCCGTTCCCCACGGGATGAATGAAGAATAAGAAGAGCAATATTCCGGAGGTAGCTTTGTTCGAGATAGCCGTAATCGGAGCGGGTCCCGGTGGCCTGAGCGCTGCTGCGAGATGTGCTGAGCTCGGGGTCTCGCATATCCTGCTGGAAAGCTCCCCCAAGATCGCCAACACCATTCAGATGTACCAGAAGGGCAAGCACGTTATGGCGGAGCCAGGCATTCTGCCGCTCCGCAGTCCGATTGGTTTTGATGCGGGCAAGCGTGAAGAAATTCTCGATGTCTGGGAGAAGGGTGTCGATTCTCTGGGCATCAATATTAAATACAGTGCCGAAGTGAAGGGCATTACCGGCGCGAAAGGCGGTTTCTCTGTCACCACCATGGCGGGTGAAACGATAGAGGCAAAACACATCATTCTGGGTATCGGCATGCAGGGTAACCCCCGGCAGTTAGGGGTGCCCGGCGATCAGGCCGCCCTGGTTCAGTATCAGCTGGATGATCCTGATGAGTACCGCGATGAGTCCATCATCGTCGTGGGCGCAGGTGACGCGGCTATCGAAAACGCCATTGCGCTGTCAGGTAACAACAAGGTTTATATTATTAACCGGCGTGATGAATTTGCCCGGGCCAAAGAAGGCAACCTGAATCTCATTACCTCGGCCATTGATGATGGCTCGGTGGAGTGCTTTTTCAGCAGCTCACCGGCGGAAGTCCACCTGCATGAAGGGGAGGAGTTTCCTGCCAGTCTGGTCCTTAAAACCAGCACCGGCGAAGCAAGCGTGCCCTGCCACCGGATTATCGCCCGCCTCGGTGCTGTTCCTCCCCGGGGCCTGGTAGAGTCTTTTGGTATTGAGTTTCCCAGTGATGATCCAACCGCTATTCCTGCCCTGACCAGTCAGTACGAATCCAATGTCAGCGGTATGTATGTGATTGGGGCTCTGGGTGGCTACCCGTTGATTAAGCAGGCCATGAACCAGGGCTATGAAGTTGTTGAATATATTCTGGGCCATGACGTAAAACCTGCCGACCATGATCTGCTGGCGGCGAAGTTTAACGGTCTGCCGTTTGATCTGGATGTGGACGGCGTGCTGAACCTGATGCAGGAGCGCATACCTGTATTTGGCGGGGTCAACGCCCTGCAATTCCGTGAACTGATGCTCGACAGTCAGGTGCATGTGCTGAAGAAGGGCGATCTGATCTTCAAACAGCACGATTACACCAATACTTTCTTTACGATTTTGCAGGGTACCGTCGATATTCAGATCAACCCGGAACTCACCATCGCTTCCGGGGAAGGTAGCTTCTTCGGAGAAATGAGCCTGATGTCCGGTCGCCGGCGTTCAGCGACTGTCTTCGCCGGTGACAATTGTATTGTTATCGAAACCCCCCGCCGTACCATGATCAAACTGATCTCGTCGGTGGAAGCGGTCAAGCGGGTGCTGGATGAAACCTTTATTGTCCGCACGATCCAGCAGAAATTTGCCCCCAACACGCCAATTGCTGAACTGCAGCCAATTGCCGCCAGAGCACAGATTCACCAGTACGCACCGAAAGAGATCATTTTCAAAGAAGGTGATGTCGCTGATACGCTGCACTTCATTCGCAGTGGTTCTGTAACCGTGTCTATCAACATCGATGGCCGTGATGTGGTCATGAGCTACGTGCCTGCCAATACGCCCATCGGTGAAATGGGTTTGCTGGGTGGCACTGCCCGAACGGCGACGGTGGCAGCGGCGGTCAAGACCGAGACCATTTCCATCGACAAGGAATCTTTCGATATGTTGCTGGATCGCTCACCGGGCCTGAAAGAGCGTCTGCAGGCGATGGTGCGGGAAAGAACTCAGCAGAACGTGTCGGTGCAGTCTAATTCTGAATCTGGTGACCTGTTGTCGTTCCTGATGGGGCAGGGTCTGGGTGAGGCGACAGATGTACTGCTCATCGATGAGGACAGTTGCGTCGGTTGTGATTTCTGCGAATCGGCCTGTGCGGCGACCCACGATGGAACATCCCGGCTTAACCGTAAAGCGGGGCCGACTTTCGCTCATATTCATGTACCGACCTCTTGCCGTCACTGTGAAGACCCCAGCTGTATGAAAGATTGCCCGCCAGATGCCATTCAGCGTGGTGGTCTGGGTGGCGAGGTGTTTATCGGCGACAACTGCATTGGCTGCGGTAACTGTGAACGTAACTGCCCCTACGGGGTGATTCAGCTGGCCTATAAAACCAAAGCGCCCGGTAGCTTCTGGAGCTGGATGCTGTTTGGCAGAGGCCAGAAGCCCGGTAAGGGCGCGCCAGCCCAGGTAACGGCAGATTCATTCAAGCAGGCGGTGAAATGCGACATGTGCAAGGATCAGAAAGGTGGTCCGGCCTGTGTCAGGGCCTGCCCGACAGGGGCGGCGATGCGTCTCAGCCCTGAAGATTTCGTTGAACTTGTCAACGTGGGCAGGTAAGGGAATATGCACCAGTCATTTCTGACACATCAAAATTTCCGCTATTTCTGGTGGGCGCTCATCCTGCTGGCCACCAGTATTGGCCTGTACCTTTATCATGAGCCGCAACCCGTGGCCAATGGTGGTACCTGGCTTGGCTACACACTGGGCACAATTGGCGCCTTGTTAATTCTGTGGTTGTTATATCTCGGGCGGCGCAAGCGCGACTTTGCCAGCAATATGGGCACTGTCCGGGGTTGGGTATCGGCACATGTGTATTTTGGTTCCGCGCTGATCGTGGTGGCAACGCTGCATACTGGTTTTCAGTTTGGTTACAACGTCCATACCCTGGCTTATGTGCTGATG
>JAGRIO010000340.1 GCA_020443225.1 Pseudomonadales bacterium | reverse complement strand
AGTCATTCGTCGGGTCCATCAACGTTAATGAGGGTGGAACCAGCATTGTTAATGCCATAGTCGCGATGGCTCAGGGTCTGAATCTGAATCTGATCGCCGAAGGCGTCGAAACCGACCCGCAACTTGAGTATCTGAAAGGCCTGGGATGTGCGGAAATTCAGGGCTGGTTGTTCGGTAAGGCCGGCACTGCAGATCAAACTGCTCAGCTGCTGCAGCGGGTGCGGCAAGGTGAGGCTGTCAGAGCGATGGCTGTTCAGTAATGCGGGTGCTGGCACTGCTGCTGGTATGGATGCTGGCGGGTTGTGACGTCCGGGAAGCACCGGGTTTACCCGGGACGCTGGAAACCGACCGCATAGCATTGTCTGCCGAATTTTCAGAACCGGTCATCAGCGTGCTGGTTCGCGAAGGGGATCAGGTCAGGGAAGGGGAGACGTTGCTGGCGCTGGACCCAGCCAGAATGGAAGTCGCGCTGCAGAAGGCCAGTGCGGAACTGGCTCTGGCGGCTGCCCGACTGAAACAGGCGGAAGCCGGTCCGCGGGCTCAGGATATTGCCCGGGCCCGGGCTCAGCTCGCAGCCACGACCAGCGCAGAGCAAACCGCCCGCATCGAGTGGGAACGGGAGCGCAGCCTCATGTCAGACAATTATTCGTCCCGAAATAATGTCGATATTCTTCATGGTCGCTTTGAGGAAGCAGTGGCCCGCAAAGCCGGCGCTGAAGCAGCACTCAATGAATTGCTGGAAGGAACACGCAGCGAAGAGATCGACGCTGCCCGCAGTCAGTATGCAACCAGCAAGGCGGTGGTTGACAATATTCGCTTGTCACTGGCCCGGACGACCCTGATTTCACCCGTTGATGGCCTGGTAGAAGCTGTCTCGGTAGAGCGCGGTGAGCGGGCAATGCCGGGTCAGGCACTGGTGATATTGCTGGATACCAGTAAAACCTATGCCAGGATTCATATTCCCGAGGACATACGTACCCGGGTTAACAGTGGCGCTGCTGCCAGTATCAGAATCGATGGCTATGATGAACCTTTCCGCGGCCAGTTGCGCTGGGTTGGCAAGGATGCGGGTTTTACCCCCCATTATGCCCTGACGCAGAAAGACCGCGCCCATCTCAGCTACCTGGCAGAGGTAGACGTGCGGCTTGAAGGGAAGTCAGTGCCCTATGGGGTACCAGTTGAGGTGTACTTTGATGACCTTGCCGTCAGCAACTGAGTATCGGTCTCAGGTTTCCCATGGCCGGTGACCCGGTTATTATAGCGAGCGACCTGACCCGACGTTTTGGTCAGCTGGTAGCCGTCGATCATCTGAACCTCACGGTGCCAGCCGGCAGAATCTATGGCTTCCTTGGTCCAAACGGTAGCGGTAAGTCGACGGCTATCAGAATGCTTTGCGGTTTGTTGCGCCCGAGTGAGGGTAATGCGACTGTTCTCGGGACGGATATACGCGGCTCCACTGCCGCCCTCCGGCACAGAATCGGCTACATGACGCAGAGATTTTCGCTCTATGGTGATCTGACAGTCGTCGAAAATCTGCGCTTCTTCGCCAGCGTCTATGACCTTGGCAGGTCGTCAGCAGAGCGCATCGAGCAACAGATTGAACGCTTCAGTCTGCAACAGCAGAAAAACCAGCTTGCGGATACCATGAGTGGCGGTCAGCGTCAGCGGCTGGCACTGGCGACGGCCTCATTGCACAAACCAGAACTACTTTTTCTGGATGAACCTACCAGCGCTGTTGACCCGGAAAGCCGGCGGGAGTTCTGGGAGTTTCTGTTTGAAATGGCCGATGACGGCGTAACGATTCTGGTTTCCACACACTTTATGGATGAGGCAGAGCGCTGTCACCGGCTCGCCATTCTGAATCATGGCGTGTTGGTCGCAGATGGTACTCCTGACCGGTTGAAGGAAGAGATGGCAGCACGGGTGATTGAAGTGCGGAGTCCGGACCCGGGTGGTGTCAGACGTCAGCTACTGGGCGCAGAGACAGTACTGGACTGCACGCAACTCGGAACCCGTTTGCATGTGATGATCGACGGTAGTCAGGGAGATCCGGCAGCCTATGTTAATGGGTTGCTGAAAGGTGTTCGCTACAGCAGTATCACTGCGATTGAACCCAGTCTGGAAGATGTGTTTGTGATGGCGACCCACCATGTGGGAGGCGACCGGTGATCAGTTTTCGGCGCATCTTTGCCGTGGCTGGCAAAGAGTTGATTCACCTGCGCAGGGATCGTGTCACAGGTGGCCTGGTCCTGGGTATCCCGCTGATTCTTACCCTGTTGTTTGGCTATGCCATCAATCAGGATATCCGCCATCTGCAAGCAGGTTGGGTCGATATGGCTGAAACCCAGGCCTCCCGTGGGCTGTTACAGGATGCCATGGCATCTCAGGTAGTGGATCTGGTACGTCGGGCAGGCTCAACGGCGGAACTCGAAATGCTGCTGCGGCGGGGAGAAATCAGTGTCGGCATTTATATTCCTGCAGATTTTGAACGCCGCATTGCACGGCAGGAGTTCCCCTACGCACAACTGTTGGTAGATGGCAGCGACCCGGTGGTCCTGTCGGCAGTCAGGGGATTGCAAAGCCTGCCGGTGACGCCGCCGCGGGATCTTAATGTTAACCATGTGATACGTGCGAGTTTTGAATTACGACCCTTTTATAATCCGGAACGGCGATCAGCGGTGTTTATCGTGCCAGGTCTGACGGGCGTGATTCTGACGCTCACCATGGTGTTGTTTACTGCCACGGCTATTGTGCGCGAGCGTGATCAGGGCAACCTGGAGTTGCTGATCGCCACCCCGATTCAGAGTCTGGAGCTGATGACTGGCAAAATTCTGCCCTACATTGTCATCGGCTATGTGCAGGTGGGTGTGATACTGGCGCTGGGAGTCTGGTTATTTGATGTGCCCGTTCGCGGCAGTCTGATCGACTTTCTCATGGCCGCACTGTTCTTTGTGATTTCTGCGCTCTCACTGGGACTGGTGATCTCAACACTTGCTGCCAGCCAGTTTCAGGCTTTCCAGCTGACCTTTATCAGCTTCCTGCCGCAAATGCTGTTATCTGGCTATATGTTTCCCTTTGAGGGTATGCCCAGAGCAGCTCAGTATCTGGCTGAGCTGTTTCCCCTGACACACTTTCTGCGTATTGTCCGCGGCATTATCCTGCGGGGTGCGGAGCTTTCGGAACTTCAGGCGGATGTGTGGCCTCTGGCAGTGTTTTTTGCGGTGATGATGGTGATTGCACCTTTGCGGTTCCGGAAGCGGCTTGACTGATACCCGGTAACATCAGCCGGTTTCTTCGCAGCCGCATGGCCAGGTACTGACTGGCGAACCAGGGTATCCGGTCAGGTCTTTCAGGCTGATTGGTCATCAGAATATCCACCCCAGCGCAGTATCGGAAAGGGTAATGATCACTGCCGCGATAAATGTCGTGCCGGCATCCCTGATCTCAAACCCTTCGAACAACTCGTCGGTGATCCACAGCAGAAAGGCGTTGATGATAAAGAGGAAAAAGCCAATGCTGATGACGATAAACGGAATGCTGAAAATTTTCAGTACGGTTCCCAGCGTTACGTTGATCAGCCCGTAGACGACGGCCACCAGAAAGGCGGTGCCAAAGCCGTCGACCCTCATGCCGGGCATTGTCTCAGCCAACATGAAAATTACGGCGCCGAGAAGAAGGAAGTGCAACAAGAGGTCCATGATGTTTTCTGCTATTCAGTTGTTGTCAGTGAGGTAAATACACGAATCATGCCAGATGTATAACATTCTGATTTATAAAAGAAATATAGTTTTCAGGCGGGATGGATTGGCGAAAATGGCTAACCAGATAGTGTAATTAACCGTTTTGGCTGTCCTTGCAGCAATCTTCCATCAGGAAGGCGATCAGCGCCTGCATGCAGCTGATGTTGGCTGCATAGTTCAGGGAGCGTCCATGGCGGGTAGAGGTGACCAGACCGGCTCTGGTGAGCTCCTTGAGATGAAAGGACAGGGTCGGTGAGGGGATATCCAGCTTTTGGGACAAAACTGATGGTGTCAGTCCACCGCTACCATCAGGAGTGGCGGCCCTGACAAGTTCTCTGAAGATATTGAGCCGGGTCTCCTGAGCCAGGCCCGTCAGGGTTTCTACTGCATCGTGGGCTTTCAACGTCGGGAACTGCC
>JAGRIO010000339.1 GCA_020443225.1 Pseudomonadales bacterium | reverse complement strand
CCCGCTCCAGCAGGCGGGCAACCGTTTTCCACTGCATTCCGCCATGATCATAGAAACCATGTACATAAACAGCAGAACCGGTGGCCACTGCTGGCGAGAAACACTGAACGAACACCCGCCCTTGCGGTGTTACCAGCCGGGCCGCCCTGTGTTCGGCCCGGGGCAGGTGATAGAACCTCAGGTAATCACTGCAGGGCTGACAGTCCCGGGTATCCTGAAATCCATCCCGCTGGTCAAGCCAGGCCAGCAACCCTTCACGATCATACACAACCCACTGGCAGCCTGTGCTCAGCGGCTCTTTTGTGCCAGCTCACCGGCCTTGTAACGAGCTGCCATGGCATCCAGTGAGACCGGCTTGATTCTGGAAGCATTACCAGCAGTGCCAAAGGCTTCATAGCGGGCGATTACGATCTCACGCATGGCTTTCAGTGTTTCCGCCAGGTACTTGCGTGGGTCGAACTCTGCCTTGTTGGTTGCCAGAAAACGACGAACCGCGCCGGTGGAGGCGAGCCTCAGGTCGGTGTCGATATTGACCTTCCGAACACCATGTTTGATGCCTTCCTGAATCTCTTCCACGGGCACCCCATAGGTTTCCGGAATCTCGCCGCCGAATTCATTAATAATCGCCAGCCAGTCCTGAGGAACACTGGAAGAACCGTGCATCACCAGGTGGGTATTCGGCAGCCGGTCATGAATCTCTTTGATTCTGCTGATCGCCAGCACATCACCGGTGGGCGGACGGGTAAATTTATAAGCACCGTGACTGGTACCGATAGCGATGGCGAGCGCATCGACCTGGGTTTTCTCAACGAAATCCGCAGCCTGTTCAGGATCTGTCAGTAACTGGTCCATCGACAGGGTACCCACCGCACCTACACCATCTTCTTCCCCGGCTTCACCGGTTTCCAGTGAACCCAGGCATCCCAGTTCTCCCTCCACGGTCACCCCACAGGCATGGGCAAATGCGACCGTGCGACGGGTAACTTCCACATTGTAGTCATAGTCTGCCGGAGTTTTCTGATCTTCCAGTAACGAGCCGTCCATCATCACAGAGGAGAAGCCCATCTGAATAGACTGCTGACAAACATCAGGTGAAGCACCGTGATCCTGGTGCATAACTACCGGAATATCGGGAAATTCCTCAATCGCTGCGAGGATCATGTGGCGCAGAAAATTCGGCCCGGCATATTTCCGGGCACCGGCGGATGCCTGCACAATGACGGGGCTGTCGGTAGCCGCTGCCCCTTCCATAATGGCGCGCATCTGCTCCAGGTTGTTTACATTGAATGCCGGTACACCGTAGTCATGCTCGGCGGCGTGATCCAGCAGTTGTCTCATACTTACCAATGCCATAGGTCTGCTCCAGTCTGATTGATGCCTGCCGCCATCCTGAGGATTGGGGCGTCAGGGTCCTGTTACTCTTTCTTTGGTTTAGCTTTACTCAGATAACTTTCCGGGTATCCCGAGTGGCTGAGCCTGCTGTGGTCAGAATTCCTGCGTTCCGAATACGTTTGCTCTGAATTCACCTGCGCTGAGCATTGCCACTTAAGGTCAAGGAAAGCCAGCTTACAAGCTTATTCAGCCGCCCGTTGTTCAAGTATCTCAACTGCAGGCAGCACCTTGCCTTCCACGAACTCCAGAAAAGCGCCACCGCCGGTTGAGATATAGGAAATCTGCTCTGCGACGCCATACTTATCGATAGCTGCCAGCGTGTCACCACCACCGGCGATCGAGAAACCTTCATTCGCCGCGATGGCCATGGTCAGCCTGCGCGTACCTTCCGCGAAACTGTCGTTCTCAAAGACGCCAACGGGACCGTTCCAGATGATAGTTTTCGCAGAGCGGATAATCTCATCAATGGCATCAGAGGTTTTCTCTCCAATATCCAGAATCATTTCATTCTCGCCAACTTCGCTGGCAGCACGGTACTGAGGTACCGCATCATCCGCCAGAGACTCTGAAACGATCACGTCGACAGGCACCGGAATGGCAACCCGACTGAGAAGTTCAGCCGCTGTATCAACCAGATCTGCTTCATATAATGATTTGCCGACACCCAGTCCTGTCGCCGCCAGGAAGGTATTGGCAATACCGCCACCTACAATCAGGGTATCTACCCGGGCAGAGAGCGCATCCAGCACTTCAAGCTTGGTTGATACCTTACTGCCACCAACAATGGCAACCACCGGATGAGCAGGCTCGCTCAGCGCCTTTTCAAGTGCTTCCAGTTCCGCTACCAGCAGCGGGCCGGCACAGGCGACTGGCGCATATCTGGCAATCCCATGAGTCGTTGCCTGAGCCCGGTGGGCAGTGCCAAAAGCGTCCATAACAAAAATGTCGCACAGGGCAGCTAACTTCTTCGCCAACTCATCGTTGTTCTTTTTCTCGCCTTCGTTAACCCGTACGTTCTCAAACAACACCAGATCTTCATCACCAGCAGTGAAGCCATCCAGATAGTCTGTGACCAGACGCACTTTCTTCCCGGTCAACTCAGCCAGATGTTCTGCAACCGGTGCCACGCTGAACTCAGGCTGCTCACTGACGGGCACACCTTCTTCCGGCCGACCCAGATGTGACATCAGCATCAGCTGGCCGCCATTGGCCAGAACATACTCAATGGTTGGCAACGCCGCTCGGATTCGTGCATCACTGGTCACCTTGCCGTCTTTAACCGGTACATTCAAATCTTCCCGGATCAGTACCCGCTTGCCCTGAATATCCAGATCGGTGAGCTTTATTACTTTCACAACATTTCCTTCGCTACAGAAACCACATTCTCAACACTGAAGCCAAAATGCTTCATAACTTCACCGCCAGGTGCAGATTCACCAAAACTGGTCATACCGATAACGCGACCATCCAGCCCCGTAAACCTGTACCAGTAATCAGCCTGTGCCGCTTCAATGGCAAGGCGGTTACGAACGGCAGAGGGTAATACCGATTCCTGATAGGCAGCGTCCTGAGCACAGAACACGTCAGTGCTCGGCATAGACACGACCCGAACCCGGTGTCCTGCTGTCGTCAGCATGTCGCAGGCGGCAACCGCCAGGGCGACTTCGGAACCGGTAGCAATCAGAATCAGTTCAGGCTCACCCTCAGAATCGACCAGTGTATAACCCCCTCGGGCGATAGCAGCCAACTGTGATTCATCACGGCCGAGACAGGGCAACCCCTGACGGGAGAACACCAGCGCCGTGGGACCATCAGTTTTCTCAATGGCTGCCCGCCAGGCAGCAACGGTCTCAACAGAATCAGCCGGTCGCCAGACTGTCATATTCGGTGTGGCCCGCAGGTTCGCCAGTTGCTCTACCGGCTGATGGGTCGGTCCATCCTCACCCTGACCAATCGAGTCGTGGGTATAGACGAGGATATTGCGCTGCTTCATCAGCGCCGCCATTCGCGCTGCGTTGCGGGCATATTCCATGAAAATCAGGAAGGTACCTGAGAAGGGTATCAACCCGCCATGCAGGGCCATACCATTGCCTATTGCAGTCATACCGAATTCGCGGACACCGTAATAGATATAGTTACCGCCGCCCGTTGCAGTTACCGGGGTCATGCCCGGCCAGTTGGTGCAATTGGACCCGGAAAGGTCTGCAGAACCGCCAATCAGCTCCGGCAGCTGTCCTGCCAGCTGCGCGATGACCTGCCCGGAGGCCTGACGGCTGGCAATCTTCTCACCAGCCGCCTGGGTATCCGTCAGCAGCTTATCCATGAAGGCACTGAACCCAGCGGGTAAGTCACCTGCCATACGTCGTTCATACTCTGCTGCCAGCTCCGGATACTTTTCACCATAGGCAGCCCTGATCTGCAGCCAGGCTTGTTCCTGTTCTGCTCCTTTCGGGCGGCAATCCCAACCCTGATAGATTTCTTCCGGTATTTCAAAAGGACCATGCTGCCAGCCCAGTCTGGCACGGGTAGCGGCGATTTCTTCAGCACCCAGCGGCGAGCCGTGAGCTGCGGCCGTACCTTCTTTGTTGGGAGAACCAAATCCAATTCGGGTTTTACAGCAAATCAGTGTCGGTCTCGCTGTCTCGGCGCTGGCGGCAATAATGGCGGCATCAATCGCAGCAGCGTCGTGACCATCAACATTGTCGATCACATGCCAGCCGTAGGCACGGAATCGTGCTGGCGTGTCATCGCTGAACCAGCTCTGTACCTCGCCATCAATTGAAATACCGTTGTCATAATAGAAACAGGTCAGCTT
>JAGRIO010000338.1 GCA_020443225.1 Pseudomonadales bacterium | reverse complement strand
GTACAGGTGTTATTGCAGGTAAGACTATGCGTGCGGTACTGGAAGTTGCCGGTGTTCACAACGTACTGGCCAAGTGCTACGGCTCAACCAATCCGGTCAATGTGATCCGGGCAACATTCAAGGGCCTGCAGAACATGCGCGCACCTGAATCTATTGCCGATAAGCGTGGTCTGACCGTTGACGAGATAATGGGTTAAAGAACGATGGCAAACGAAAAGACAATCAAGGTGACCCTGACCAAGAGCACCATTGGCCGCTTGAAGAGCCATAAGGCGTGTGTGGCTGGCCTGGGTCTGCGCAAGATTCATCAAACTGTTGAAGTTATCGACACTCCGGCTAATCGCGGCATGATCAATAAAGTGTCGTATATGCTCAGTGTCAGCGAGTAGGAGCGTTAGTCAATGCGTTTAAACGAATTAAAACCAGCTGATGGTGCCAAGCATTCATCAAAGCGCGTCGGCCGGGGTATTGGTAGCGGTCTGGGTAAGACAGGTGGCAGAGGCCATAAAGGTCAGAAGTCCCGCTCTGGTGGTCGTGTCCGACCAGGTTTTGAAGGCGGTCAGCAGCCCCTGCAGAGAAGACTGCCTAAGTTCGGCTTTACTTCACGTAAGGCTCGCAGCACTGCACAGGTTACTCTGTCTGAACTGTCGAAAGTGCAGGCTGAAGTGATTGATCTGCAGGCACTGAAAGACGCCGACCTGATCCGTGACGACATGCAGCGCGCCAAGGTGATGCTGTCTGGTGAAATTACAAAGGCTGTTACGCTGAAAGGTATCAGTGTAACTAAAGGCGCCCGTGCTGCTATTGAAGCGGCCGGCGGCAAAATTGAAGAGTAAGTGATACTGGATGTCTAGTAGCCTGGCACAAAGAGCCAATGCCGTCGCTTCCAGCGGTGGTCTGTCAGAACTCAGCCGGCGGATCTGGTTTGTCCTGATAGCGATTGTGGTTTACCGCATCGGTAGCCATATTCCTGTGCCCGGTATTGACCCTGAGCGTCTGGCTAATCTGTTTAATCAGAACCAGGGCGGCATACTGGACCTGTTCAACATGTTCTCAGGTGGTGCACTTGAGCGCATGAGTATATTTGCGCTGGGTATCATGCCTTATATTTCGGCATCGATTATTACTCAGTTGCTGGTTGCGACCACGCCTTCACTGGCGCAACTGCGTAAGGAAGGAGAGTCTGGCCGACGGAAAATAGCCCAGTACACCCGTTATGGCACGGTGGTACTTGCGACAGTTCAGGGTCTGGCGATGAGCAGCGGTCTGGCGTCACAGGGGTTGTCTTACTCAGGTAACTTCGCCTTTCATTTTGTTGCGGTAGCAACGTTGGTTACCGGTGCCATGTTCCTGATGTGGCTGGGCGAGCAGGTAACCGAACGAGGTGTGGGTAATGGTATTTCCATCATTATCTTCGCAGGTATTGTTTCAGGATTTCCCGGCGCCATCGGGCAGTCTTTTGAACAGGCAAGACAGGGAGAAATCCAGCTGCTTGGCCTGTTAGGTATTGCGGTACTGGCAGTGGCGGTGGTGGCAGGTGTGATCTTCGTAGAACGGGGTCAGCGCCGGATTACCATTAACTACGCCAGAAGACAGCAGGGTCGAAAAATGTACCAGGCCCAGAGCTCCCATTTGCCCCTCAAGGTGAATATGGCCGGCGTTATTCCCGCTATTTTCGCCAGTAGTTTGTTGTTGTTCCCTGCGTCTCTGGCTCAATGGTTTGGTCAGTCACCGGGAATGGAATGGCTTCAGGAAATCAGCTTACTGATTTCTCCTGGCCAGCCACTGAACATTATTCTGTTTGCTGCAGGAATCATATTCTTCTGCTTCTGGTACACAGCGATTATGTTCAACCCTAAGGAAGTGGCAGACAACCTTAAGAAGTCGGGTGCTTTTGTGCCTGGTTACCGACCTGGTGATCAGACTGCTAAGTACATCGACACAATTATTACGAGACTGACGCTGTTTGGCTCGTTGTATATGACTGCGGTGTGTTTATTACCACAGTTTCTGGTTATCGCGGCTAACGTGACGTTTCAGTTAGGTGGTACGGCGCTGTTGATCGTGGTTGTAGTTGTAATGGATTTCTGGGCCCAGGTTCAGACACATCTGATGTCTACTCGTTATGAGTCGCTGATGAAGAAATCCAATTTGCAAAATTTCGGACGACGATAAGTCGATTGGAGCAGATAAATGAAAGTACGAGCTTCAGTAAAGAAAATGTGTCGGAACTGTCGAGTCATCCGGCGTAAGGGTTCAGTCAGAATTATCTGTTCAGAACCACGACATAAACAGCGTCAAGGTTAGGCGCTAACTGGTATTTTGATAGGAGCGTTTGAATGGCTCGTTTAGCTGGAATCAACATTCCCGACAACAAGCATACAGAGATTTCTCTGACTTATATCTACGGTATTGGTCGTAAGACTGCCAAGGATCTTTGTGCTGCTACTGGCGTTAGCCCCACAGCTAAAGTTCAGGATCTCAGCGAAGATGAACTGGACAAGCTGCGGAATGAAATCGCAAAGATGCCTGTAGAAGGCGATCTGCGTCGTACTGTGCAATTGAACATCAAGCGACTGTTGGATCTGGGTTGTTACCGTGGCATTCGTCATCGTAAGGGACTGCCACTGCGCGGTCAGCGAACCAAGACCAACGCTCGTACACGAAAGGGTCCTAAGAAGCCCATTCGTAAGTAAAACTGTAAACCGAATTTCTAAAGCGAAGTGACTAATATGTCTGATTCAAACAATACTCCAGCCCGACGCAAAGGTAAGCGTCAGGTTGTTGATGGTTTAGCTCATATTCATGCATCTTTTAACAACACCATCATCACGATCACCGATCGTCAGGGTGGCGCGTTGTCCTGGGCCACAGCGGGTGGATCAGGTTTCCGCGGTGCACGAAAGAGTACGCCATTTGCTGCCCAGGTAGCAGCTGAAAGAGCAGGTACTGCTGCTCTGGATTATGGTTTGCAGAATCTTGAAGTATTCGTTAAGGGACCCGGGCCCGGTCGTGAAGCGGCTGTGCGTGCCCTCAACTCGGTTGGTTACAAAATCACTAATATTACTGATGTAACCCCGATTCCCCACAACGGTTGCCGTCCGCCCAAGAAGCGACGGGTCTAATTGAGGAGATAGAGAATGGCCAGATATCTCGGACCAACTTGTAAATTAGCACGCAGAGAAGGCACTGATCTTTATCTCAAGAGCGGCGTTCGCCCGATTGAGTCTAAGTGCAGAATGGAAAGCGCACCCGGTATGCACGGTGCTCGTCGTGGTCGTAATTCAGACTACGCTGTTCAGCTGCGTGAAAAGCAGAAAGTACGTCGTCTGTATGGCGTACTGGAAAAGCAGTTCCGTAACTACTACAAGAAAGCCGACCGTCAGAAGGGCGCGACAGGTTATAACCTGCTTCGTTTGCTTGAGCGTCGACTGGATAACGTTGTTTATCGTATGGGTTTCGGTTCTACCCGTGCAGAAGCGCGTCAGCTGGTAAGCCACAAGTCTGTACTTGTGAACGGTAATGTTGTGAACATTCCTTCTTATCAGGTTGAGCCTGGTGACACGATTGCAATTCGTGAAAAGTCTAAGAATCAGCTCCGCATTCAGGGTGCGCTGGCATTGTCTGCCAACCGTGCGCCTGTAGAGTGGGTTGAGGTGAGCGGCGATAAAATGGAAGGCGTTTTCAAAGCGTATCCGGAACGGGAAGAACTTCCTGCGGAAATCAATGAAAACCTGATTGTGGAACTGTACTCCAAATAATCCGCTTTGGATTATTTGGTTTACACGGTTAGCGATACTAGTCAGCAAATTTACCGAATCCAATTAAGGATATTTTCTTAAAGGTGTCTATATGCCCCATTCGTCATTAGAATTTTTAACACCAAAACACATTCAGGTAGAACAAGTAAACGACACCCGTGCCACTGTTATCCTTGAGCCACTGGAGCGGGGCTTCGGTCATACTCTGGGTAATGCACTGCGTCGTATCCTGCTTTCTTCTATGCCTGGTTGTGCAATCACTGAAGCAGAGATTGACGGTGTTCTTCACGAATACAGCACTATAGAAGGTGTTCAGGAAGACGTTATTGAAATTCTTCTGAACCTGAAGGGCGTTGCTGTCCGACTGAATAACAACGATCAGTCTGAGTTGCGTCTCGAAAAGCAAGGCCCCGGTGTGGTTACTGCCGGTGATTTCATTCTTGACCATGATGTTGAAATCACTAACCCTGA
>JAGRIO010000032.1 GCA_020443225.1 Pseudomonadales bacterium | reverse complement strand
ACCGGTGCCAGTATTGGCTGACAACAACAACGAAATTTGAACAACTTTAATAAAAGGAACACGCAGATGATGGATCTGGACATCCCGGAACGTTTGATTCCGGTGCGGGACAAGATCGACAAATTCGTAAAAGAGAAAATTGATCCGGTCACTGACGAATACTTTGAGCAGGTCGGTGTCGGCGGCGATCGCTGGTCCCTGAACGAGCGACAGCTGGAAATTATGGACGGTCTGAAGGCCGAAGCCAAATCAGCCGGGCTGTGGAACTTCTTCCTGCCGGAAAGTCAGGGCGGAGCAGGGGTAACCAACCTGGAATATGCTCACCTGGCGGAAGTGATGGCACGGAACCCCATCGCCTCTGAAGTCTTTAACTGTGCGGCGCCCGATACCGGCAACATGGAAGTACTGGAACGTTACGGCACTGAAGCCCAGAAGAAAGAATGGCTCGAGCCTTTGCTGGACGGCAAGATCCGCTCTGCCTTTGCCATGACTGAACCCGATGTGGCTTCTTCAGATGCCACCAACATCGCAACCCGGGCAGTGCTCGATGGTGATGAGTGGGTCATTAATGGTGAAAAGCACTATATCTCCGGAGCAGGTGATTCCCGCTGCAAGATCATGATTACCATGGTTGTGACTAACCCAGATGCACCCAAGCATCTGCGCCAGTCACAGATTCTGGTCCCCATGAATGCGCCGGGCGTGGAAGTACTTCGTCCCATGTACGTTTTCGGTCGTGATGATGCGCCACATGGCCACATGCATATCCGTTTCACCGATGTCCGCGTGCCGAAGGAAAACATTCTGCTGGGCGAAGGCCGTGGCTTTGAGATTTCTCAGGGCCGGCTTGGACCAGGTCGTATCCACCACTGTATGCGTTCTATCGGTGTCGCTGAACGGGCACTGGAGCTGCTCTGCAAGCGTGCACTGTCACGAACCGCATTCGGCAAGCCGCTGGCAGAACTGGGTGGCAACTATGACGTTATCGCAGATTCGCGCATTGAGCTGGATATGTGTCGTCTGGCGGTACTGAAGGCTGCTCACATGATGGATACCATCGGTAATAAGGAAGCGCGCAAGTACATTTCTGCCATCAAGGTCTCTGTGCCAAATATGACGCTGAAGATCATTGACCGGGCGATCCAGATTCATGGTGCGCTGGGTGTGTCGCAGGATACGCCGCTGCCAGGTATGTGGATGAGTCAGAGAACCCTGCGACTGGCTGACGGACCTGACGAAGTTCATCGCCGGGTTATTGCCAGAGAAGAGCTTAAGAAGTATCAGTAACTCTCTGTTTTATAAAACGAAAAGGGGCCTTCAAGGCCCCTTTTTTATGGCCGGTACTTAGCGAAATGCACTCGCTGTCCGGCAGCCGCCTTGTTGCGTTTGTAACACAATCCCGTTTAAATATCGTTTTCTCGCTGAGAGCAGGGTTTTGAACAGAGAATTGCCCGCGTTATTCCGCCTGTTGATGGTTATGCTCGCCATCATGGTGTTGCCGACGGTGGCGCTGAGCGAGGATGCTCCGTACCGGAAAATGGAGAATATTCGTTACGCTGAGTCCCCCGGTACCGACCCTGACCTGCAGTCTCTCGATGTCTATTACCACACCCCGAAACATAAGAGTCCCGTCATCATCTATATCCACGGGGGCGGCTGGGCTTTTGGTGACAAGGCTGACGTCTACCACAAACCTGATTTTTTCCTGAAGCAAGGCATTGCGTTCATCTCCATGAACTATCGTTTACGCTGGGACTATCAGCTCATCGATCAGGCGGAAGACGTGGTTTCAGTCATTGACTGGGCCCGGACGAATGCTGATAAATATGGATTTGACCCTGAGAAACTGATACTGATGGGCCACGGTGCTGGTGCTCATCTCGCGGCGCTGGTGGCGACCGATCCATCCTACCTCAGCTTCCGGCAACTGTACCCGGGCGATATCAGTGCTGTGGTGGCCATTGATACACTCAGTTTTGATATTCCCCGGGTGATGCATGAGCTGGGTAATTTCCTTGAACGCCGCCAGCACGAGCTTATTTTTGGTAAGGATGAAAGTGCCTGGCTGGCAGCATCACCCATTCATCATGTGGCGGTGGGCAAGGCATTACCCGGATTCGCGCTGCTCTATGTTGCTGACAATGAAGCCACTATGCTGCAGGCCCGCGCCTTTGCCAAGAAGCTGAGTAGCGCCAGTGCCGATGCCATTATGATTCCGGGCAATGACAAAACGACGGACTCAATCGATATGGACCTGGGTAAGGAGGATGACAACACTTCCCGGGCTCTGATGACCTTCCTTAAAGCTAAAATCTGAGGCCCCAGTCGCATGATGACCCTCAGACTGCGCCTGCCAGCCCTGCTATTTGTTTATCTGTGTCTGCCCGTGACGGTTCTGGCCAGTCCGGAAAGTCTGCGGGCTGCCGTCGATGCCGGAGACACTGGCGCCGTGCGGGAGGAAGTCAGCCAACTGGTGGAAGCGGGGTCACTACGAACTGCACCCGCCCGTCGTCTGATAGCGGACTATGTCTCAGCCATTGGCGTGGCAGAGCAGTTGCAACTGGCAGATCTGCTGGTTGCACAGTCAACCGCTGAGAGTTCTGGCAGGCGCTGGGGCACGAGCCGACTCAGCCAGAGAGCCGCTGCGGCCGGAAACCTTATTAACCTGAATCAGACGCTCACGCTGGAGGCAGATCTGGCAACCGGTGCAGAGCTGATGGTGGGCAACGACTGGCGCATTACCGGGCTGCAGACTGTTGACCCATCCTTACCTAATTATGTCAGCTTTGATTACGATGGCAGTGCCGTACTCGGCTGGGTGGCCAGAAGGGCGGATGGCATGAACGGTGGCATTCACTCTGGTGAACCCGTACCAGCACTGGTCGTGAAGTCCGGAAACCTGCGGCAGGGAGAGCGGATTGTCCTGCGTTATCGTCAGTTGCGGCTGCCTTATCAGGCTACGAATGAACTGCGGTTGATGTTGCTGGTATCTCCGGGAGAGGGCGAAACCTGGTATGAAGTTCCCGGTGACACGCTGTCCGTGGTGGCAGCGGAGCTCAGCCAGATACGTGCGCTGGCCCCAACGATGATTACACCCCGGGAACCCTTTGACATCACCGTTCGTTATGAAGATGCCTGGGGAAATCTCGCGCAGGGGGAATTTCCGTCCCTCGAGGTCCTGGTTGACGGGGTCTTTCAGGACCGGATTGAGGCAGGTATTAATGCAGAGCAGGTAGTGCGCCTGAGCCTCGCTGATGCAGAGCAGCCAGCAGCCATTGAAATCCGCTCCAGCGGTGGCGGCTTACGTACCCGGGTAAACCCACAGATCTGGCGTCAGCAAACTGACTTTGATCTGGTATGGACGGAAATAACGGCTACCCGATCTGCAGCCAGTGGCGCCGGGATAACACCAGCGTTCACCTTTGACAGTGTCGGGCAGACGCCTTCCGTCAGCCAGTTGCCGGCAGGCACTGCTGCCTGGCTGCTGAATTCGCCGGTTGAGCGGGGCGGCTATCGTGGTGTTATCACATACTCAGACAGTGCCTCGCTCATCCGCAATCCATGGTACGGAATCCGTCTCATGCATTTTCAGGCTGAAATACCGGGTGATCCCAGAATGCGTTTGCCGGCGACGCCGACGCTGGTTGAAGTAGCGGCGGGGCAGGCGGGCTATGACTGGCAAATCGACCGTTTCGCCTCGCGCGGCATCAGGATAGGACTGACGGGTTCATTCCGTGGTTATCAGCGGGAACTGACTGGCACCCCGCAGGGAGCATTGACGGCGGTGATGCAGCGGCAGGGGGAAACCCTGCTCGATGCACTGCTGGCCGGGCGGACTTATGTGACTACCGGGCATCGACCCTATATTGATGTCAGTCTTGGTGGTCTCGCGCCCGGCGAACGCGGGCAGGTACAGGGCAACCGGGCATTGCGGGTCAGGGTACAGGGAACCGCTGGTATCAGAAGTATCACGCTGTATAAGAACGGAGAAGTACTGGAACAGCGGCGTTTTGACGCAGACGTTAACAGCAACATACTGACTGTGACGCTGGAAAGCGATACCAACCCCTACAATCAGCAGACTGACTTACCCCGCAATGGCCGGGAATGGATCGGCTTCATCCGCTTCACCGGGGCACTGCCCGTCGCCGTTAGCGGGCCCGGGTTTGTGCGGGAGAATCAGGCAGTAGTGATTAACCCCAGAAATACCGAACGGCTCGATTTTATGACCTGGACACGGGGTCTTCCCAGCAGTTTTGCAGCTGAGCTGAGCCTTGCAGAAGCCGATGTCATGATGGAACTGCAGGTTCGCCAGGGCCAGGAAGACAGTAGTTATGTGCCCACTACCCGAAGTCCTTCGATGTTACCGGCGGTACGTCAGATTGTCAGTCTGGCAGAACTGCGGGAGGGTCCGGTGACCCGTATTATCGACAGTCAGGGCTATCGTGACCGTATTACCTGGGCACTGACCCGGCCTGATGTACCCAGCTTTCAGTACTTCGAGTTTACGGATTTCAGCCAACCCAGAGCAGGAGATTATTACTACCTTAAAATAGAGCAGACCGATGATCACGTCGCCTGGACCAGCCCGCTCTTCACGGGTGGTTCTGATCTCTGATGGCGTCGGTCTTCAGGCGATTAATTATCGGACTGACAGCCCTGCTGATAAGCGGGCCCGGCTTCAGTGCGGCAGAACCAGAAGGTCCCATCAGCCTGTGGAAGGTCAGCTCTGAAACTTCATCACTTTACCTCCTGGGCTCGGTCCATGTGTTGCGCCCTGACATGTATCCGTTGCCTGAGGCAATGACCCGTGCCTATGAGGCTGCAGATGAGCTGGTACTGGAAGTAGACCTGAGCAAGGTGGGCCAGTACGAGATTGCCAGTATCATGCGAGCTCATGGCTACTACGAGAGCACCCGTGGCGTCGAGGAGGACCTCAGTCCGGAAACCCTGACCCGCTTAAAGACTTACCTGCAGGAAACGGGTCTGAGCTATAACTCTGTGCGGCGGTTCCGGCCCTGGTTTTTGTCACTCAATCTGGGCCTGCTGGCACTCGCCAGTGAGGGATATGATCCCGACTCAGGCGTCGACAGATACTTCATGAAGCGGGCACTGGATGACGGTAAGCCCATTGCTGAACTGGAGAACTACCGTGAGCAAATCCGGATGTTGGCCGACGAGCCTCTGGCCGTGCAGGATCTGGCGCTGCGCTCTTATCTGGATTCTGCGCCGGACATCAATACCCAGATCAGCGAGCTGCTGCGGCACTGGCGTACCGGAGCAGTGGATGAAATGTATACCCGAGCGATAGCTGAGGTCTCAGAATATCCCCCTCTGTTGGGTCAGATGGAACGGCTGATCGACGAACGCAACCGGAAGATGGCAGCGAAAATAGAAACGATGCTGCAGGACAATGATACTGAACTGGTAGTCGTCGGAGTGCTGCACATGGGTGGCGAGCAGGGTCTGGTCAGACTGCTTGGAGACCATTATCAGATTAAGCAGCTCACATCATCACCGTGAATATTCAGCCGCCAGGCTTGAATTGCGGCTCACCCGCACTCTAAGATTCAGGTCTGGTGTCCAGTGAGCACCCGCCACCCGTCAGGGCAAAGCCAGTCGAGCATCACCTTTATCTGCATGTTCTGTCCCGCCGGGCACAGAACTCAAAAACAGCCACATTCATGTCCTCCTGAGACGGGTCACGATGCACTATTGTCTGTCTTTCAGGAGAAAAAACATGTCCAGAGTCGCCTTTATCCAGTCCTTGTGGCACAAGGAGATAGTTGATCAGTTCAGAGATGCCTTCACCAAAGAAATGGCCGGTTCCGTCAGTATCGATTATTTCGAGGTGCCCGGTGTCGTCGAAGTACCGCTGATTGCGCGGCTGTGCGCGAAGCGGCAGGACATTGATGCCATTGTGGTCGCAGGATTAATCGTTGATCACGGGGTCTATCGTCACGAGTTTGTCGCCCAGTCGGTACTGGATGCCTGTCTGGCGGTGCAACGGGATTTTGAAAAGCCTGTTATTTATGGCCTGCTGACCCCTCAGGATTTCATGAGTGAAGGTCGTGAGGCCTTCTTCCATGAGCATTTTGTTACCAAGGGCAGAGAAGCCGCCAGCGCCTGCAGACTGACCCTGGCCAATCTGCAGCGGTTGCAGCAACCGGCAGGTGGCGCGGAATCCGTCACGGCAGCCTGCGTCTGAAAGCTGCGCCGAGGCCCGCGTCAGCGGGCTTCAAAGGCTGGCGATAACTTCATTCAGGTTGTCCGGCGAGGCGGCCAGGTACCCGAAAGGATCCTGGGGTTCGCCCTTATAGCGCATCTCAAAGTAGAGTCCAGCGCTGTCCTCGTTAAACAGCTGTCCCACATCGCCTATCAGTTGTCCTCTGGCTACATGGTCACCGGGTTTGACGTATGTGTACTGATTGCTGCCGTACACAGAGATGAGATCATCACTGTGGCGAATCATGACAACGTTGCCATAGCCACGCAGTTCATCATTACTGTAGATGACCTCGCCATCGTTCACGGCTACCACAGGATCACCCAGTTCTGCGCGAATGGTGATTCCCTGATGGTGCGGACGATATTCGACAGTCGATGGGTCCATGACGCCGAAATTTACCGGCCAGGTGAAGCCACTCAGAGCCCTTTCAGTACTGTAGGTAGCAGCTGTCTGTGGTGCAGGGGCAGCGAGGGTCTGTGCAGCTTGCGGTGTCAACAGATTCTGCTGAGTCACGGCCGCGTCAACCGTCTCAGTACCGAAGATACCAGACATGCCAAGTGAGGTAAGGCCGACCGCGAACAGGGCGCTCAGCACAGCCTGGCGCGAGCTGTCTGACCAGGAGCGGGACTTCATGACTTCCTCCGGATCAGGGGCAGGCAGATCGGGACGCTGAAATTGCATCAGTGTCCGCTGGGTCTCACGCATGGCCTGAGTAGAGGCTTTGATAGCCAGCTGCATTTCCTGCATGGTGCTCGCGGTATCCAGTTCGTGATTCTGCAGACGCTCGAGGCGGGCCTGATACGACTGCTCACGTTGTTCTATGGAAGACAGGCGGTTAGCCACCGACTCACCCATTTTCTGGGTATCACGGCTCAGGCTGGCCAGTTTCTGCTGCAAAGCCCGGTTTTGTTCCTGCAGTTGCCGATGGGCGGCCTGGGTTTCCTGCAATGATGCTTTCAGCGCCTTGTTAGTCGTGACCGCATCTTCCATTGATTCGCTGTAGCGGCTGACCAACCCCACCAGGTCTTCCGTTTCTGACAGTTTTACCAGCCTGGACCGGATACGGTTCTGCATCTCAGACTGATCTCTGATCTGTTGCTGTTGCTGTTCCAGTTGCGCCTCCATCTGCTCCAGCCGCGTGAGCATGTCTTTCTGGCTGGCGTCTGCACCGGCAGTATCGTCAATCCGGGTTTCCAGCAGGGCGCGATAGTTCTCCAGCCGGTGACCAAGGTCCGCGAGATTGTTTTCTACGCTAACCAGCCGGTTCTCCTGCTGACCGGTTTCCTGCCGAACGGATTGCTGCTGGTCCTGAATAGACAGATTGAGGCTGTGATTCCGTTCGCTTTCTTCCTTCAGCGCCTGAATTTCACTCAACAACGCGTTCTGTTCAGTCCGCAGCTCGTCCATGTGGTCATCCACGTGACCGATCTTGCGGGTGATTTTGTCTTCTGCCGACTGAATCTGCTGCCTGACCTCGTGGGTCAGTTGTTCCATATCAAACTCAATCAGCTCTCTGGCCCCCCGCATGGTTTGCTCCAGTGCCTGCTGACTGGCCTGCAGTTCTCTGCGCAGATCTCGCTCGAAATCTCGCATGCGGGTAGTCTGCTGTTCCAGCTCTTCACGTAAGCTGGCCGAACCAGAGGTTTCAATGTCCTTCAGACGAGCATCATATTCTGAGAAGAAGCTCTCAAGCCTGCGGGTACGGTTCTCAAACTGGCTCACGGCTTCGCGATAGCGGGCCGTGTCACCCTGATAACCCTCGAGACGTCGCTGATAGGCTTCAAGTTGCTCTTCCTGCTCAGCGCTGGTGCGCTGGCACTGACTGAGGGTTGAAAGGTAGTCATTGAGTCGGGCTTCGCAATGGCTGACGTTGTCACGGAACTCCTCAATGCCGTCGCGCAGAGACAACACATCTTCCAGTTCATGCTGAATTCTGACCGTGGCCTCGTTCAGCGACCGGGCGTCATCAAGAGCACGCTGATGATTACCTGTCGCCGCTTCCAGACCACGCATGAATTCATCATTGATGGCTCTTGAGCTATTGATGCAGTCCTGTAACTCCTCCCAGGCCAGGCGGCTCTGTTCGGTGACGGTTTGGGTGTCACGGCGAAGTTCAGCAACCTTCTCAAGTTCAGCAGCTGCATCGACGGTGAAGCGGCGGGCCTCTGAGGTCGCAACATCAAGCGCCTGCCGGCTCTCTTCGGACTGGGCTGTGGCAGCAGTGGCGACATCGGCAGCTGCCTCGGCCGCCCGCGCTGCGGCACGGCTTTCTGCGGCCAGCCTTTCCATAGATTCAGATTGCTGCTGGATGGCCAGTAGTGAATCTCTGGTCTGCTGATTCAGTTGCCGGGTTTCATCCAGGGCACTACCGGTTCTGGTCAGCAGCGCGTCGGTGTCGTCCATCAACGCATGCATGTCCCGGTTCAGTGCTTCTGACTGCAGCCGCTGCTGATCACTGATATCGATCTGTTGCCGGAGGGCTGTCTGTTGTTGCTGGCCTGCTTCCAGCTGGGCCTGCAGGCGTTCTCTGACTCGTTTCAGCTCTTCAACCAATACTTCATTCTGTTCTTTTATCTTGCTGAAATTATTAGAAATATTTCTGCTTTCTTCATGCAGTTCGAGAGAATGGCGATTAATTTCCTGAGACAGCTCCTGGGTTCGCACTGTGTCTTTCTGCATCTGCAGACTGTCATCATTAAGCAGCCGGGTCTGTTCCTGTAACGCCAGTGTTGTTTCATTGAGCCGGCCAGTCTCATTCAGCAGGGACTGTGCTTCATCCTTGAGTTGGCCGTGCTCTGAGGTCAGATTTCCGAGTGCGGCATCGACCTGTGTAATGACGGCCTCACACCGCAGCGTGACCCCGCGTGTCTCGTTACACAGCGCCTTGGCGTCACGCATTTGCTCACGGGTGACTCGGGTGAATGCATCGGTTTTTTCCAGTAACTTGTCAGTTCGCTGCCAGGCCGATTCTGCCTCACTGACATAGCCTTCCAGCCGCTCGCCGGCATGGTCCAGACGCTGGCTGATGTCTGCACTGAGTGCCTCATGCCGGGCCTGAGCCTGCTGACAGTTGGCGTCAGTCATCTCATTCAGACGGACTCTGGTATCTGCAATGACCTCCTGGGTCAGAGATTCGCCCATGGCTACCAGGTCAGTGAGTTTATCTCGGGTTGTAGACTCCAGTGCTTCAAACTGACCAGACAGAGAGTCACCGATCTCACGCAATTCACAGGCCATCGTTTGAGTGGCATTGGAGACTGACAGTCTGGATTCTTCGGTGATCCCGGAGAGGTGCACATTGATTTCGCTTCGGGTCTCCGTCAGCAAACGGTCGGTGTCCAGGCTGACTCTGGCCAGCAGGTTCTCTCCACGCTGCTCCAGATCATGGTAGCGGTTGATATTCTCTTCGCTGATGCGGTTCAGAGCCTCTGCCTGATCAATAACTCCGGTAGCGTGAGTCAGGGTTTCATTCAGCGCCTGACCTGCATGCTCTGCCACGTCAATAGCCGTTTCACATCGTTCACCGAGGCCCGTCAGCGATTCAAGCGTACGTTCGGTCATCTCGCTCTGGGTTTCTGTCTGGGTCTGCAGGGTTTCCAGGTCAGCCTGAGTCCTGATCAGGTCATGGTGTAAGTCCCTGGAGATTTTATTCAGGGCTCCGCTCTCTGCCGCAGATTTTTTCAGCTCATTGTTCAGCCGGATCCCGGTGGTGACGACCCGCATGCCCTGCAGGCCAATCTGTTCAGTGCGCTTGTTGAGCTGGTCAGTCGCTTCATGCTGACCCCGGCTGAGTCGGTTCAGATAGCGGGTTTCGTCATTCAGCCGTGATGTGGCTTCCAGTGCTTCGCGGGCTGATTTATTAACCTGACGGGAAATAATCGTGGTTCTGGCTGCCTCATTATTGATCTTGCGGGTTTTCTCCTGCAGTTGCCGGGAGCGACGATTGATCCGGTCCGACTCTGCGATTTTACCTAAGGCTACCTCATTAATTCTGACAGTCTGCTCACCTTTCCTGATCAGATCATCGTTGAGCTGCTCGGAAACAGTAATCAGTTCCCGGTGCTCTTCATTGGCACGCTGAAACTCGTTGTTCAGATGCAGAATCTCTTTCATGGCCGAAGGGGGCAGGTCTTCGATACGCGCAGCATTGAGTTCGCGCTGGCGGTTGGCTTTCCTGTAGGCCAGCTTGCGCTCGAGCCAGTAGACCCGGTACTCAAGTGCCTTACGCGAGGGCTTACGCTTTTCTTCCATGTTTACACTCCGTAGTTCCCGTCACTGACAAATCTTCGCTGGCAGGGTTCTGTCGCACAGAATCCCGTCAGGACAGGGTGGGAAACGTCAATAAGCTGTCACAACTCTTCAATAGGTATAGTCCAGATTACGTCAGCGTCAAATTTTCCCTAGGCTCTGACACGTTTTCGTCACTTTTTCGGCTGACGATTGTATGAATGCAATTGGTGTTCCAATTCAGAGACTTAACCCGCACTTCTCAGAACCCACTTCGGCTTGTGCCCGCTGGCTGGCATACGTATGCTTGGTTTTTTTGTTAGCGGACAGGTCCAATGAAATACCTTCACACCATGGTCAGAGTTAAAGACATCGACGAATCCCTGCATTTTTACTGCGATCTGCTTGGTCTTGAGGAACTGCGCAGAAACGAAAGCGAGCAGGGCAGGTTTACCCTGGTGTTTCTGGCGGCTCCGGGCGATTCAAGTGCACAGGTTGAGCTGACCTACAACTGGGATGGTGATGAGCTCGGCAGTGGCAGCCGGAACTTTGGTCACCTGGCCTATGCGGTAGACGATATCTATGCGCTCTGTCAGCGCCTGATGGATGGCGGTGTCACCATCAATCGTCCGCCACGGGACGGCAGGATGGCCTTTGTCCGGTCACCGGACAATATCTCCATCGAACTGCTGCAGCGTGGTGAAGCGCTGGCCCCGGCAGAGCCCTGGGTCTCTATGGAAAACACCGGCGAGTGGTAGGCATCTGATGGCAAGTCTGTATCTGGTAAGACACGGTGAAATTGACGCCAATGTCCAGCGTCTCTGGTTTGGCTCCACTGATGGCGAACTGAACGCCCGGGGGGTGCTGCAGGCAAGCAGGCTTGGCCCTTATTTTCAGAATCAATACCCTGAAATTTCAGTAATTTACAGTAGTCCATTAAAGCGGACTTTCAAAACTGCGGAGTCTCTGGGAGCACCTTTTGGCATTGTACCTGTTGCCCATGAAGGACTACGGGAATACGGCATCGGTGAGTGGGAAGGCGAACCCTATGAAAAACTGGCGGCCGAAAGACGCTTTTTTGAACGGCTGACCGAAAATCCGGGTTTTGCGCCTCCTGGTGGAGAGTCCGTTCATGATGTTCGGGACCGGATGATCGCTGCGCTGACAGAGATTCGCGACCGGCATCATGGAGAAGACGTCGCCATTGTCAGTCATGGTGCAGCCATGGCGATAGCGCTGGCGCACCTGTTGTCGGGGAAGTGCTATCCGTTTCATGACTACCACATGAGTAACACCGGAATCTCACACCTGCACTGGCATGATGAGCCGGTTTTACAGGTATTTGACGATATCGGGCATTTACCGGACTGAATCTCAGACGTTGCCAGACCTGTCTAATTGGAGTACAACTGAGATAACTGGGTCGTGAGTTCCGCTGACAGCTACCCAGAGAAAATAAAAACAATGACAATCAGACCATTACGGGGGATTGATGGCAACTTACATCATGTTAAGCACGCTGACTGACGATGGCAGAAGAACCCTGAAAGAGCGTCCTGAGCGACTTCAGGAAGTCAACAAGGAAGTCGAATCCATGGGCGCCAGGGTTACCGGTCAGTACGCCGTGATGGGTGGCTACGATTTTGTCAACATTATCGAGGCACCGACTAACGAGGTTATGGCCCGCCTGGCGGTTGAACTGGGCTCGCGGGGCAGTATCAAGATCACGACCCTGCCAGCCATCGATGTCGACGATTTTATTGGCATGCTGACAGGCAAGGCACCCGGCGGGGAGTAGCCCCATGCCTGCCTACGTACTGCTGACCCGCCTGCATACCGCTGGCAACAGGGCTATCATTGAGCAACCCAGCCTGCTGCGCGGCGTTCGGGAAACCCTTGAGGCTTATGAAGCCAATATTCTGGCAGACTATCAGCTGCTGGGTATCTATGATCACTGCACCATATTTGAGGTGTCTGATAACTTCAGGGCACAGAAAGCAGCCCTGATGCAGGAAATAACTAGCTCTCCCGATACCATGCTGTTACCTGGCATCGATTTGCCGCTGTTTCAGCGCATGGTGAGTCAGGAAATCAGAACCGACGGTCCCCATGAATGGCAGGTCACCTGGTGGGCAAAATTCATCCGTCTGTGCTTCCGCTGGTACCAGTACTCACGGCATATGTGGAAGTATGCAAAACCCTTTACAGTGACCGGCAGAGAGAACTTTGCCGAAATCAAGGGCCCGTGCATTGTAGTTGCGAACCATACCAGCCACTTTGATGCCCTGGCGCTACAGTACTGTCTGCCACAACGGGTGAAATATAACCTGTATTTTGGTGCAGCTGCCGACCGCTGGTTCCTGAAAAATGGTGGCGGCAGGAAAGAACTGGCCTTACAACCCTGGTATAACTCTCTGATTGGCGGCAATTTTCCTATTCGGCGAGGAGGGGGCTCAGCAACGCTGGCTTACTCAAAATGGTTGCTGGAGCAGGGTGCTAATCTGGCCATTTTTCCTGAAGGAACACGCTCCACAAGCCGCAAACTGTCACGCTTCAAACATGGCGTTGCCATCCTTGCGCTCGAAACCGGGGTGCCGGTAGTGCCGGTCTATCTGACCGGGCTCAACAAACTGCGGCCGAAGGGATCAAGAGAAGTGACCCCCGGACCAGTTACCGCCAACATTCAACCGCCGATACATTTCTCACCAGGTACCGAACTGACTGATGCCACGCGCCAGATCTATGAGTCTCTGAACAATGTGCACCAGCGGGTGCTGGCCCTGGGCCCGGAAGCAGGCCGCTGGGACTACGTTGCTGACCCTGGAGAAGTCCAGCGGCGCAATGCTGAGGCGGAAGCGGCCGAAGCCGCCGCCAGAGAAGCGGCAAGCCCAGGAAAAGAGAAACGGGAAGATACGGCGGCCTGACCAGATCAGACTTTCAGGGTTGTCTGCAGCCAGCTGATCAGGGCTTCTGTCACTTCATTGCGGTTGGTTTCGTTAAGCATTTCGTGACGTCCACCTTCGTAGAAGGCGGTATCAACCTGCAGGCCGGCACTGCGATACCGGTCCAGCAACCGCTGCAGATCCTTCATCTGGTTGTGAACCGGATCTGCTGTACCAGAGAACAGGTAAAGGGGCAGGTTAGTGGGGATCTGGGCCACGCTGGTGACTTTCTGAGTCCAGCGAGCGCCAGTGAAGATATCCTTCAGACTGGCCGGGAATGGCACAAAACCACACAGGGGGTCTTCGGCGTACTTAGTCACCTCAGCCTGATCCCTGCTAAGCCACTCAAATCCCGTCGGCGATTCAGTTCCTGCTTCGAAGTCTTTGTTGGCAGAACCAAATATCAGATTCTGCAGCAGTGCAGATTCCCTGAGCGGACCCAGCCGCCAGGCCTCGAAACGACAAATCTGGGTCACCAGCCAGCCAAAGAACGGGCTGGCAAATCCGGGACTGCCGGAGATCACTGCGGCATCCAGGGTGTCGCCGTAGAGTTCGATGTACTGCTGAGTCAGCATGGCCCCCATGCTATGGCCCATCAGGACTACGGGCACAGAAGGGTAATTGGTTCGCAGGGTATGGATCAGCTCTTTCAGGTCCCGCAGCGCCCGGTTCCAGCCATCCGGGCCAAAATCTCCCAGGGTGTCAGCCGTCTTGCCGTGACCACGATGATCATCGGCATAGACCGCAAAGCCAGCAGCATTCAGTTGTTGTGCAACCCAGTCATAGCGGCCTGCGTGCTCACCCATACCATGTGCCAGATGAATTACGCCACGGACACCTGAACCCGGCAACCAGCGGTAACAATGGACTTTGTGGCCGTCTGATGCCAGAAATTCAAAGGTTTCCATCAGGGTGCTCCTGTTTTCAGTAAACGGTCGATCGCCTGTGCCACACCGTCTTCGGTGACCGGCGCGGTGACAGTCGTTGCGGCCTGTTTAACAACCTCAGCTGCCTGCCCCATGGCAACAGAGCAGCCACTGACCCTGAACATTTCGATATCGTTTTCCGCATCACCAAAGGTAATGACTTCTGCGGGTGAGATACCGAAGTGAGCACAGCCCGCTTTAAGCGCTTCGCCCTTGTTGGCGGCGGCAGCGGTAATGGTGATAACCAGCTTGCCGCTGGGACCAATGGAATCATAGATATTGACCTGGCCAGCAAACCGGGGACGCAGTTCTGCTTTGATATATTCACACAACGCACCGCCCTGGATCGCCGCAATGCGCGGTGAACCATGTGCTGCAGGGTCCAGTGCCGGCGTCCATTGCATTTCTGAAGGTAACAGGTGAGCTGCGGGCTCGCCGTCCATTTTTACCACGACATGGTCATCCAGCGTGACCGTGGCAATGCAGCGCTCGCGGTTACACAGGTCGTACAGAACTTCAGTAAATTCTGCTGGCAGGCGATGATCGAAAATATCCCGGTCCTCATCCGGCAGGTAGACTTCAGCTCCGCTGCAAGCGATAACCGGCTGCTGCAATCCTATCTCGCGGCCAATCCGGGTCGCCATATGGCGCCAGCGCGCGGTAGCGATAAATATATGCAACCCGGCCGCATGAGCGCGCGCAACCGCCAGACGGTTGTTTTCCGAGAGATCCTCACCCACGAGCAGGGTGCCGTCGAGATCAATAGCCAGTGCCTTGTATGTCATGTTTTGCCTGCCTTTACATCAAGCTGCAACGCTATCATGATCACCGGATCAAGTGAACGACAGTGAACCAACGACTATGGATAAAGCCGCATGGCTGGCGCAGGTCAGCGAAGACATTATTGAACCAGATCTGCCGATTTGTGATCCTCACCACCACCTGTGGGACAAAAATGGCAGTCGTTATCTGTTGCATGAGCTGCTGGAAGATACTGGCTCCGGGCACAACATTGTCAGTACCGTATTCGTGGAGTGCGCCTCTATGTATCGTGCCACAGGTCCGGAAGCCCTCAAACCTGTCGGTGAAACGGAGTTTGTGCAGGGTCAGGCAGCGATGAGTGCTTCTGGCGAATATGGCAATACGCTGGTAGCGGCGGGCATTGTCAGTTTTGCTGATCTTTGCCTGGGCGCTGATGTCCGGCCAGTACTGGAGGCCCATATTGCCGCCAGCCCCAATCGTTTCCGGGGTATCCGCCATGCTGTCAGCTTCCATAGCGACGAGCGCATCCGCAATGCTCATACTCATCCGCCCGAGCATCTTATGCTGGATGAGCGGTTTCGCACTGGCTTTGCCGAGTTGGAACGACTTGGGCTGACCTTCGATGCCTGGTTTTACCATCACCAGCTGGCGGAGTTTATCGACCTGGCCAGAACATTTCCCAATGTCAGCATCGTGCTGGACCATCTGGGCGGTCCCCTGGGAATCGGTCCCTATGAAGGTAAATCGGCCGAGGTTTTCGCCGTCTGGAAAGACCACATCAGTGAACTCAGTGAGTGCATGAATGTTCATCTCAAACTGGGCGGCATCAACATGAAGGTCAATGGCCATCAGTGGCACAAGCGGGACAAGCCACCGGGCTCGGATGAACTGGCTAATACCAATGGACCCTGGTTCGAACACTGCATCGACAGCTTTGGCGCAGATCGTTGTATGTTTGAGAGCAATTTCCCGGTAGACAAAGAATCTGCCAGCTACCCGGTGATCTGGAACGCCTTCAAGAAACTGAGCGCAGGTCGCTCGCCAGAAGAGAAATCAGCGCTGTTCCACGATACCGCGACCCGTTTCTACCGGCTGGCACCGGCCTGACGGCAGGGGCTGTCAGAGGGCCGCGAGTGCTGTATCACGGGCCCACTGATAGTCGGGCTTGCCATTGGCGGCCCGCCGTACCTGTGGCACCATAACAATGCCTCTGGGCAGTTTGTAACCTGCCAGTTCACTGCGGCAATGGCTCTGAATCTGGTCTTCTGTCACCTGTTCATTGGGATGCAGCGCTACCACCGCCCATACACGCTCTCCGAAACGTTCGTCGGGTACGCCCACTACCAGTGCATCTTCGATTCCCGGAATGCGCTTAATACTTTCTTCCACTTCCTCGGGAAATACTTTCTCACCAGCCGTATTGATGCACATGGATCCGCGTCCCAGCAAGGTAATAGAACCATCGGCTTCAACCCGCGCATAGTCACCCGGGAAACTGTAACGCTGACCATCAATCGTGCGGAACGTTCTGGCACTTTTCTCCGGGTCCTTGTAATAACCAACCGGCACATTGCCACCGGCAGCGATCATACCGATCTCACCAGAGCCCGGCGTCACCAGGCGACCATCCTCTGTAAACACCCGGGTCGTCTCATTCATGGCAAAACCTGCTGTACGGTTCAGGCTGTCACGGGTGGTAACAGAACTGCCCATGCTACCTTCGGTGGAGCCCATCGCGTCAAACAGCGTCATGTCGCCAAAGCGCAACAAGCCCTGCTTGGTTTCTGCCGTCCACATAACGCCGGATGAAACAATGAGCTTGAGACTGGAGATATCCCAGGGCCGGCCCATCATTTCTGCATTCTCCAGCGCCCGCAGCATGGGCCGGGCGAAGGCATCACCCACAATGGTCAGGTCAGTGGCCCTGACGCTCTCCACAGTGTCCCATAACACATCCGGATCAAACTTGAGATTAGGAATTGTGCAGACAGTCCCGCCCAGGTTATGTGGCGTCATACCACCGATCCACATTCCGGTACCATGCATCAGCGGACAGGCAACCAGAGAGCGGGGCGCCAGTCTCTGTTCGTGGAGTTGCCTGACGGCGGCTGCCACCTCTGCCGGGGTCTCAGGAACTGGCAGGCCACGGATTCCGTAACCCGCCATCAGAAACCGGCACATCTCACCGTTGTTATACATGACGCCTTTCGGCATGCCCGTTGTACCGCCGGTATAGAGCATGTAAAGATCATCATCAGCCCGCTCGACAGGCGCCATGGGGGCGTTACCGGCGATGAGGGTTTCATAGTCCTCAACACCGGCGAAGGGTTCTCCTGTGCCATCATCAATCTGCACCAGCAGTTTAACCTGAGGTAACTGGTCTCTGATCTGATGGATGCGGTCAGCGTAACAGGCCTGAAAGAAGACAGCCTCCGCATCGGCATTATCCAGCAGGTACAGCAATTCGGAAGCCAGATAGCGATAATTGACATTTACCGGGCAGGCCCGCATTTTCATTGTGCCGAACTGAACTTCCAGATATTCATTGCTGTTGTGCAACAAGATAGCAACCTTACTGTTGTGTCCCAAACCAGCGTCAGTCAGCGCTGTCGCAATTCTTGCGGCGCGGTCTTCATAGTCAGACCAGGTTCGCTGAACGGGGCCGTGTGCGATGGCTATCTGATCAGGAACCGCGCGGGCGATATGCTCCCACACGGTGGCAAAGTGCATGGTCATAGGGTTATAAATCAACAGTGGGCTTAAGGGATTGCAGCGCCCGAATCTACTGTAGAGATTCAACAAATTCAATAGTTTGTAATAGTTTCTTAACATTAAAAGTTAAGCGGGGATTCAGAAAGCAAGTGCTTCTGGGTAGACTGTGCGGGGAACCAGGGATAATCACTAAAAGATGTCACAACCACTGTCAGAAGGGGATGCCAGTTCAGACCCACGCCAGGACGCCATGCGCGCTGTTGGATTGGTGGTGTTTTATTTTGGGTGCAATTTCCTCGCCAGTCTGCTGATCACGATTGCTGTCAGCCTGTGGTGTGTCGCAACAAATACTGAATTTACGCTACTGAAACCTGCACTGGAGGAGATGTTGCCCCTCGGTGCCTGCCTCTGTGCGGTGGCGATAACGGCGATTGCCAGTCGCTACCTGCTTTTCGGTGCCGCGAGACCCGGTACCAGGCTGACTATGCCATCCGCTGATGATCTGGCTTTGTCGGTCACGACCGGCCTGGCGCTGGGCATGTTTTTTATCAACATTGGTGGTCTGATGGTCAGCGGCGATTCAGAAACCGCATTTACGCCCGGACTGCAGAAGGAAGCCGTTTCAGTCTCATGGTTTCTGTTCGCACTGCTACTGGCGCCCGTCATTGAAGAGTTCTTGTTCCGGGGCATTCTGTACGATGGTTTTTCAGGCTTCGGTACCATCGTCGCTTTCAGCATCTCGACGCTGGGATTTGTGCTGGTTCACCTGCCGGAAACCCTCAGGTTTATGCCGGCGCTGCTGGGTATCAGCGCCTTATCGCTGGCTTCTGGCTGGTACAGAATCAAGACCGGCAACCTCTTCAACTGCATCGTTATGCACCTGTCTTATAACCTGGCACTTGCCAGCGCAGTCATTTTCGGGCTGATACTGACATGAGTCCACAACCATGATGAACAAACGACAGTTACTGACCAGAATCGTCCAGGGGTTCGGCATTACCGGCGCGGCCTTTCTCGCCTGGCCATTTCTCCGGTTCTGGTTACCGGCGCTGGAGGAAGATGCCAGTCAGGAAGTAGATATCGGCGGCCTGCGACCCGGAGAAACGAGGGTCGTACGCTGGCGGGGTCGAAACGTCTTCATACGTCGCCGTACCCGGGAGGCAATCGCCGCTCTGGAGACGCCGCTGATTCCACTGAAAGACCCTGCGTCCGAACAATCCACCCAACCGGCTTTTGCGCAGAATCCTTACCGCTCATTGCGACCTGATATTTTTATCGCCTATACAAACTGCACCCATCTTGGCTGCGAACTTGCGACCAATGACGACAGAACCATTGGTTTTCAGTGCCCCTGCCATCAGAGTGAATTTGATCAGGCGGGCAGGGTGACGGACACTGCAGCAGCGCCCGTTAATCTTGAAGTGCCTTTCTACCGGTTTATTTCAGGCAATGTCGTCCGGCTGGACGTCAGGGAACCCGGCTAATTCAATGCTCTGGTGCAGGGTACGGAAATCTGACCGCAATTTTCATGGGCGGCCCCGCTTCAGCCAGCCCCAAACAATGAACCGGCGGCTGTCTCTGCGGCACATACTATGAACATCTGAAACTGCCCGACTGGCCGCGAGGAGGCCCTATGCCCGAGTCACCC
>JAGRIO010000337.1 GCA_020443225.1 Pseudomonadales bacterium | reverse complement strand
TCAAGCGCAGCCAGTTTGGTGTTGTACCGCTTCACCTGCTGTTCGTTGAGCGCATATGACCGCGCCATATCCAGATCCTGCCGCACAGCCGCCATATCACCTTCCCGTAACCAAACCAGTGCCCGCATGAAATACAGCTGATGCTCATCGTTCTTCAGACTGATGGCGCGATTCAGCGCGGCCATAGCTGCATCGTTATCTCCGCGCTGGTAGGCCTGCTGTGCCAGTTCCAGCAAGTAGTAGGGGTTGTGATTAAGATAATAATCGACCTGCGCCTGATAAAACCGCATCGCGGCTTCATCGCCGCGTCGTTTGTGTAACCAGACCAGATTGACCAGCGCTGATTTATTGTTAGCCTGCAGGTTAAGCGCCTGTTGATAGGCCTGAATGCTCAGGTCATCTCTTTTCATCACTGCCAGCAGATAACCCAGATTAACCCAGTGATCGGCATTACGGCCGTCTGTTCTGATTGCTGCCCTGAAGAATCCCCAGGCAGCTTCATAGTCACTGTCACGCAAGGCCTCAACACCACGATTGCTGAAGTACAGCGCGTAAGCATACTGATCAGTCACCTTGCGGGCAGGGTAGTTGCCATTGAAGTTGGAGGAATTGAAATCAACCACATGCTCTTTGACAAAGTTTGGCGAAATACGCACGCCCTGCACCACCACGTTGATATGGTTATTGAGCAACACCAGATCCCCTTCAGAAGTAAAACTGGGGGGAATATCAACCATCTGAAAACTGGCATTCAGATCAGCATAGCGCGCCATAGCGACAAACAGATTGGAAAAGGCCAGACAGTTGCCCTGTTTCGACTCAAACACCTCCCGCGCTGTCAGGGTACTGTTATCCTCGTACACAAGATTCAGCAGTCCATCTTCAATCATCCCTTCCAGTAATCGCCGCAGTCGGCCTGATGCACTGGGATAGTTTTCCGTCTTACGGTCAATCCATGCCTCGATGGCCGGGGTCAGGGTCAGGATAGCCGCATCGCTTGCTTCCGGTATCGGGACCTCATGACCAAAGACTTCTTGCGCCGACAGCAGACTGACGCGATTGACAGGCACACTGTGAGGGTTTGTCGCACACCCGGCGAGCCAGACACATGAGATCAGAATCAACCAGCGAACCAATCGGATTCTCCTTCTTTGAGTTTCAGCGCCGCTTCAAAAGTCATCGCCCGGCCGCTCTGCGGATGTAGCAGGCTGACAGAAGCAGCATGCAGCTTCAGCCGTTCAGCGGCCTGGAAGGCCGCTTCATGAGCATACAGATCACAACCCAGAATGGGATGACCTATTTCCTTCATATGTACGCGCAGCTGGTGACTACGACCAGTGACCGGGATCAGTTTCATCAGTGCCGACTGTGACTTGCGCTGAATCACTTCGTAGATCGTACGGCAGGCTTTGCCAGCCACATCAACCCGCTGCCGGGGACGTCGCACAGGGTCTGGCGCCAGCGGCAGGGTGACTTCACCATAATCCGCTGTCGGCAGACCAAAAACTTCCGCCAGATACTGCTTACTGACAATACGTTCCCTGAACTGACGATTCAGTTCAGAAACTGCCAGTTGAGAGTGCGCCAGCACCAGTACACCAGAGGTATCCAGGTCCAGCCGGTGAACGATTCTGACCCCAGGGTAATCGTAGATCAGCCGGTTGAGGACACAATCCTTCACATAACGACCGGGCACAGAAAGCAGGCCAGACGGCTTATTGACCACTAACAGGTGGGCATCCTCATAGAGGATGTCTACCTCTTCAGTGCACGGCGGAGGAATATGATAAGTGTAGTTGTCAGTCAAAATTCACGCACCGTTTAAACAGAGCCACAGGAAATATCGTATAGTTTGCCTTTGCCCGGCGCGGAAGCAAGCCATGACAGAAAATACCGACCAGTTGCTGGATACCATCACCCGTGTTGTGCCGGCGCTGCTGACTGCCCTGGAGGCTTTCGATCAGGTTCAGGCCAACCTTCATCCACCGCAGCTACCTGAACTGATGAACTTTCTGCAACCATTTGCAGACACCTTGCAGGCCGAACACGACTACTTCTCAAACGTTGAATTTCCCGCGGATGCCCGGCACATACGCGAAGTGATCGGTCAGGCCAACGGCTACTGCCTGCGGGCCTGCGATAGCCTGTCCCAGGCTGCCGCAAGTGCCGGCAGCGATTTTGGTGCCGTGATGAGGGCCATGCGTGCCCACGCCAGAGCGCAGGAGTACATCTATGGACTGGCAGGACCGCTAAGCCCGGTCAGTCAGTACTTTCTTGAGCCCGCAGCCCGTGAGGATCATGAACTCATCAGGGCACTGGCAGCCCCACAGGGAGCAATGAAAACCGGCATCATCAGTGCGGGCAATGACCGCAGTGAAAGGGGCGGCTTCTCCGTCTATGTACCGGAAAACCTGCTGCCACAGCAACCAGCTCCTGTGGTGATGGTTCTGCACGGCGGCACGGGCCATGGTGCCGATTTCCTGTGGAGCTGGTTGCGGGAAGCCAGAACCCGCGGATTTATTCTGGTTGCGCCCACCTCAATTGGTGAGACCTGGTCAATCAACGAAGAAGATGTGGATTTACAGCACCTGCTGAGGGTTCTGCGATTCGTGCAGCAGGAATGGTCGGTAGACAGCGGCAGGATCATGCTTGCTGGCATGTCGGACGGCGCTACTTTCAGCCTCATTGCAGGCCTGAACGCAAATTCACCCTTTACCCATCTGGCGCCTTTTTCCGGCGTGCTACATCCGGAACTGGCACTGCTGGACCGACTGCAATATGCCAGAAATAAACCCATTTACCTGGTCCACGGTACCAGAGACTGGATGTTTCCGGTTGAAATCGCCCTGATGGCAGAACAACAGCTGAATGCCGCTGGCGCCAGCCTGACTTACCGGCAGATTGAAGGGCTCTCTCACCAGTTTGCCCGTCGCGAAATTCCCGCCCTTATGGACTGGTTCAGGGCAACCGAAGCTCACTGACTGATTTATGATCGCCACCAACAGCATGTCCTGACCGGCCCCGGGACACTAAAGGAGAACACCAGAAGCTATGAACACCCCGACTGCCTTAGCGATTATCACAGCCAGCTTGCGCCGCAATACCAGATGGCTGCTGTTACTGGCGACCAGCATCTGCCTGCCAGCGCTCGCAGAGATAAAACCGCTGGTGGTGATTCACACCAATGATTTTCACGGCCATATCAGTGAAGAAAACGAATATGCTGGCGCGGCACGCATTGCTGCGCTGGTGACCGAAACCCGACGGCAGAACAGCAATGTACTGGTGGTTGATGCTGGTGATGCTATCTCTGGCACGCCGGTTTCGACCATGTTTCAGGGCAAACCGATTTTCAGCGTGCTGAATCGCATCGGTTATGACGCTGCGGCACTGGGCAATCATGAATTCGATCATGGTTACGCCCAGATCCAGGCATTCCGGGAGATCGCCAGCTATCCCCTGTTGTCGGCCAACGCACTGGACCCGGCCGGCAATTATATTGCAGACGCACCTGACACCATCCTTGATATTAACGGTATCCGCGTCGGGCTGATCGGGCTGATAACCGATACGACACCTGACATTATTATTCCCCACGGGAATGAGGACATTCAGTTTCTTGATCCGGAAACCGTGCTGCGTGAGCGGGTTGCTCTACTTCGCCCCAAAGTTGACTTGTTGGTTGTTTTGTCCCATGTCGGTCACGAGGAAGAACTGAAGCTGGCAGCGAAGGTCGCCGGTATAGATATTATCGTTGGCGGGCATTCTCATACCCGGGTGGAACCACCCGTCAGGGTAAACCGTACCTGGGTGGTACAAGCCCATTGCTATGGGTCACATGTCGGATATCTGGAGCTGGAGATTGATACGGACAAGCACGCCATGGCCTCATTCAATGGGTACCTGATACCAGCAGCTGATCTGCCTGCCCCGCAGGCAGATGTGGCTGCGCTGGTAGCCGAATGGGAACAGCAGGTAGAGGAAGCCGTAGATTTTCAGATTTCAGTAGCCGAACGGGATTACTCCCGTAACGAACTACAGGTCCTGTTTGAAGCCATCATGGCGGAAGAGACCGGTGCGGATTTCGGCTTCTATAACAGCGGTGGTATCCGCGATACGCTCCGGGCCGGACCGGTTACCGCCAGACACATCTGGAATATCGAACCTTTCAGCAACAATCTGGTTACCGTCACCGCTGATGGGCGTCTGATCCGGCGGATGGTCACGATGGAAGGTG
>JAGRIO010000336.1 GCA_020443225.1 Pseudomonadales bacterium | reverse complement strand
CACGACAATCAAACAACAACGCCGGCTTTACGATTATGGAGATGCTGATTGCGGTCGGTATCCTTGCGATTGTCGCCACGGTCTCGGTAGGCGTTTATGTAGGCTATCTGCGTTCTGCAGAGTCGGTTGATTCGCTTGCGACCATCAGCGTCCTGAAACAGCGGGTCGCCGTCCTGACCGGCGCGAACCAGGGCCTGATCACTTGTGACGATTCCATGGTCAAACCCGGCGACCTGGATAATCCCTATCTCGACATGAATATTTCCCCGGTCGCCATCGACGCTGCAGATCCTTCAAAAGGCTATACGACTGGCGCAGCGATCACGGCGCGTGTCGACCAGCACGGGACAGAAGGGGTGCTGGTTGCGAAAACTTTGCTGGAAGAACTGCAAGGCCAGAATGCAGCCGTAAAGGACATCACGGTTTCTGATACTGTCACGTCCTTTGTTGTATTGCTGTCTGAGCCGGGCAAACCAATTTGCAAGCCCACGACACAGGTTGCTTCCAGCCCGGCTGGTACTACTGGTACTTCTGGTACAGCTGGTACTACTGGCACCGCTGCAGTCGCAGCACAAACCACCCAGCAGGTCGTTGTGACCCCGCGCGCCAGCCAACCCACACCGAAACCGGTCGCAGCAACCGTAACCGTTTGTCCGGCAGGGCAAGAGTGGATCACCATACTGACAAACGGCGTGCCATCCAAAGCCTGCGGCGCTCCCTGCCTGCCAGGTGAACGCAGAAATGATGCCGGATTGTGTTTCACAGACACGCCACCGCAGCCACCGCAGTGGACCATGAACCTGCCTGACCCGGGTGTCCCGCCGGTAGTTGCAGCCCCGGGGCAGCAACCGACCTGCCCTGCCGGGAAGACGCTCATGTCAGCGTTTGTGCAGGGTCAGCTGACGAACACCTGTGTAACCCAATGTCCTGCAGGCGAGACAGTTGACGGCTCCGGCAATTGTGTCGCGCGTTGCGCTGCGCCGAACGTCTGGGATGCCAGCCTGCGCGCCTGTATTGACCCTGCGCAACCCCCGGCGTGCCCCGCCGGCCAGAGCAGAACCAACGGTGCGTGCACCTGTGACAATGGCGGCCAGGTACTCCCCGACGGCACGTGCCAGGAAGTCGACAAGCCATGTGAGGACACCTACGGACCAACCTGTGATCTGGATTTCGGTATTGCGATGTGTCCGGAGGAATTTGTCAGGGAAATGTGCGCCAAGTACTGCGGCCTGTGTACCGGCAGTGTCATGAAACCTATTCCGACGACGCGGGGTAACGCTCCTGAACCTGTGATGCCGTATTTCAGCCCGGAAATCCAGCGCATGCTGCCGATCACCGGCGAAACTCTGGTACTCGACGATCAGGCCCTGGTGCAAATGTTCGGCGTCACCAGCCCCGACGGCACGCCGTTGACAGTGACTGACATGCAGATTGAAGTGTTCTCCAACAATCTCGTCAGGAATCCCTGGATTGCCACTCGCCGGGCTGACGGGCGCTGGGCGGTCACGGCTGTCGGCGATACGTACGCAAATGTTCAAACGGCGATGGGTTTCCGCAACGCCTGCCAGGTCACCGTGCAGATGCACGTGACATTCAGCAACGGCAGCGGGAGCACGCAGGCCAGCCCGGTCGTGAATGGCTGCCGCCAATAGGGCGCCGGTCTGCAAACAACTGATGGAGGTCCACTGAGCAGTGGCAAAGCGACTGGCGGCGTATAGTTGAAGGAAAGACTTTGTGATGTCGATACCAACAGTTGTACAATGCCTTTTATGATTTCCATCATTTGGTCCAGACCGTCGCGTTCCCCTCAGTCACGCCACCCCGGCTCACCTGCGCTGCGTCAACTGGCAAGTGGCTTCACAACTTTGTCGCCGTTGGTCGCTTCTAAGGCAAGCCGCTTAACCTGTGTTTGTTCGTATTCATCGGCCTCACGTTCTATCCTAGGCATGGGCTGGTGAAGTCGCTCAAGCATGAACTCGTGTTACAGCTGGAGAAGATTCCAGGTATCGAACACGTTCCCTGTCCAGACAGAGATGATGGATTCTCAGTACTTAACTTTCGGGGCAAAGAAATTGGTCACTTTCACAATTTCAACGAGATCGATTTGCGGCTCGGTAAGCAGCTAATCAGGCAAGAGGGCCTTAAACACCCTGCTGATTCCAGCAAGCATCCGAAGAGAAGCCCGAACTCCCCATTTATTGAGCTGAGATTTCACCACCAGCGGGATATCAGCAAAGTGGTGCATCTCGTAGGATTACTCGTCAGCAAGCACCTGAACTAACCACCATCTAGGCGGATGGCGCGCACAAAAAAGGGACTCTGTGCCTGCCCCCAGCCCGATAACTAAGATCTCTGGCCAGGCGGCATCGAATCAGAATTCAGACACAGGTTGCGAGCCAGATCAGAAATGAAATTGCCGGTAACAGCACCCAGGTAAGCTAAGGGTCATAGCACTGATAAAGCGGCGAAATCCCGAAGCAGCTTTTGATAAAGCTGCCGCTATTGGCGACAGGTCAGGGGCCATGACATCTCACCTCGTTAGCGGATTAAAAGAGGTTGTTCGATTCCGGGAAGCCAGCCAAAGTAGCGTTATCTGTTACAGGACGCTTTCAGTAATAATGGCTGCCGGAACGATTTAACCAGCAACTGAAGGAACGGCTTAAACTTAATCATTCCGGTGCAGGCTTTTGCCTCATGACCCAGGTGGAAAACTCCATGAATGAAGTATTGATTAAACTCGGTTTAGTGCCTTTTTTTTCGCAACAGCTAACCGACTTCAGCGTTGTGGAAAAGCGCCTGGGACGCGTGGTTTCGGTGCAGCGGTCTGTGGTCAGCGTTGCCTGCACAGACCAGAAAAGAAACGTCGGGCTGACAGTAAACCTGCAGCAGGCCGACGCTCTCCAGCGCCCCACCGTGGGCGACTGGGTTATCCTCGATGAAACAGGTTCCCGGGTTGAGCAGGTGCTTGCAAGAAAGAGCCTCTTCAAACGGATAGGTTCTGGCAGCACGACTCAGTTTCAACCTGTTGCTGCAAACATTGACCTGGTATTCATCGTTACCTCATGCAACGACGAGTTTAATGCGTCTCGTCTGGAGCGCTATCTCGCTTTGTGCAGTGAAGCAGGCGCTGTGCCGGTGATTGTTCTTACCAAGATCGATCTCACAGACGATGCTGGCAGCTATATCGCACAGGCGCGAAGCGTTCAGTCTGGTGTCGCCGTTGAGGGAGTGAATGCATTTGATCAGTCTACCCTGGACGGGCTGAAAGGCTGGATTGAAGCTAATGCAACTATCGCACTTGTTGGCTCTTCAGGCGTCGGTAAGTCCACCCTGTTGAATGCTTTGGCAGAAGAGGCACTCGCGGCCACCGGAGCCATCAGAGAAGACGACAAGAAGGGCCGGCATACAACAACCCACAGAGAGTTATATTCCCTGCCATCCGGAGGACTCATTATTGATGTGCCGGGAATGAGAGAATTACGGATAGCTGACGTTGATGAAGCATTGGGGCATGTTTTTGGCGATATTGAGCAATACGCACCAGAATGCCAGTTTTCAGATTGCAGACATATGAAAGAGCCTGGTTGTGCTGTACTCGCGGCTATTGAAGACGGGCAACTGGACAGACGCAGACTGGACAGTTACCACAAACTGATGCGAGAAAGCGTATTAGCCACATCCAGCCTGGCTGAAAAGCGCGCCAAAGATCGTGATTTTGGCAAAATGGTTAAAGGCGCAAAGCGCTTCAAGGAACAGGCCGGGCGTTCCGATGATGTATAACGGGGCACAGCTTCTGCACCTGCGCTTTACCTCATTCAGAATTGGCGACGTGTCTGACCTCGTGCAGCTTAATAAGACTCTGACCGCCAGAGGCAATACAGAACCCGTTTCCGGCAGCATACTCAGGCGTTCTTTCTGACTGACAATAAGTTCAGGGCTCACTACAAAGGTATCTTTTGCTCCGATTGTAACTGGCCCGCCTCTGACAAACTCTGACAAACTCTGAAGAAATCTGACAACAGACAGGAACGATCGAATCATCGCTATGAAAGCCATCGTTTACACCGCATACGGGGGACCCGACGTACTTAAGGTTACGGAGCTCGAAAAGCCTGACCCCGAAGACGATGAGATACTCATCCCGCCTTCAGGGCGTCGTAAGTTTTGTTGTCCATTATTCTGCCCTTGGGGCTAACGATGCCCTTTGCCGGTATGGTCACCTTCAGGCTTTGGATATCCGTTAGTTG
>JAGRIO010000335.1 GCA_020443225.1 Pseudomonadales bacterium | reverse complement strand
CACGGCTTTCATAACTACTCAACGCCCCGTTACGATCAGAAGTCAGCGAAACTGGCGTGGCAGCGCACCCTCAAGTTTTTTGAATCTCACCTCAGGGACGCTGCATAAGCAGGTTCAGAACCCGTGGCGGAGAGCAGGGCAACTCTGTCACGGGCTGACCAATGGCATTGGCGATCGCCGATCCGACCGCAGCCAGCGGCGGAATAATGGGCGCTTCGCCGACCCCGCGAACGCCGTAAGGATGGTTAGGACTTGGTACCTCGACGAGCACCGTGTCGATCATGGGCAAATCAGATGCCAGCGGAATCCTGTAGTCCAGGAACCCCGGGTTCTGCAATACGCCCTGATCATCATAGATATACTCTTCGTTCAGTGCCCAGCCAATGCCCTGCACCGCGCCGCCCTGAAGCTGACCTTCCACAGAATCCGGATGAATCGCACACCCGACGTCTTGTATGGTGGTATAGCGTAAAAGTCTGGTCTGACCTGTGTCCGGGTCGACTTCAATATCACAGATGTGTACGGCGAAACTCGGGCTCTGACCAGGCCGGACGTTCAGTGAATGGTGCCCGGTGATGGGACCACCGGTATTATTGGCGTCCTTATTAATCTGTTTCATCGACAGAGTTTCACCGTTAGTCAGATTGACCGCCTGACCATCCCGCCAATCCACCTGATCTGCCGTTATGTTCCAGCCGGATGCTGCTCGCTGCTTCATTTCCTGAATAGCTTCACGGCTGGCTTCGACGACAGCCTGACCGGTTGCGTTGATCGTGCGACTACCGCCGCTGACACTGGTAAAACCGACCGCTTCCGTGTCACCAACTACCGACTGAATGACAGAAACATCAACCCCTAATTCCTCTGCCGCCATTTGCGCCAGGGCGATGCGTGTACCACTCAGGTCTGAAGAGCCAGTGGTGAGCACCGCTGTGCCATCTGCATGTAAGTGAATCAGAGCAGATGAGACATTGCCTCCGTTGCGCCAGAAGCCCGCTGCAACAGCGCGCCCCTGATTGGGCGCTAATGGTGCCTGGTAATGCGCTGAATCCCGCGCCGCTTCCAGGCACTGCCTGAATCCATTGGCCAGGAAGGTGCCGGCAGGGGTCTTCATGCCGCCTTCAACGGCGTTCTTCAGACGGAGTTTTATGGGGTCCATATTAAGTCTGGCAGCCAGTTCATTGAGCAGACTCTCGCTGGCGAAGGTGGACTGAGAAGCACCGGGTCCGCGATAAGCACGTATTTTGGGTTTATTGTTTACGACAGCGCTACCCTTAATGGAGATGTTGGGGCAGGTATAGCTGGCGAAAATACAGCGCATGCCTCCACCCAGCGGTGCAGCCGGAAAGGCACCGGATTCATAGATAAGTTCTGCTTCCATTGCTGTCAGGGTGCCGTCATTACGTGCTCCGATTCTGGCACGAATGATGGCGCCGGCGCCGGGACCCGCAGTGCGGAAAATGTCCTCCCGGGTCATCGCCATTTTGACCGGACGACCAGCGTGGCGGGACAGCATCAGCGCAATGGCTTCCTGGTAAGGGGCTGTTTTACCACCGAAGCCGCCACCGATCTCGGTGGGAATGACCCTTAATGCTGACTGTTCCATCTCCAGCATACGCGCCACACTCTGACGGATGACGAAATGGCCCTGGGTGGTGGTCCACAGGGTAGACTGCCCGCCATCTACCCAGTTCGCCAGACAGGCGGGTGGTTCGATGTAACCCTGATGAACAGTGGGTGTTCGGTAGCTGCGTTCAACAATGACGTCAGCCTCGCGAAAGCCTGCGTCAATGTCACCGTGTATGTCTTCTTCGCGGATATAGGTATTGGTTCCGAGATGCTCATGCAGCAGGGTTTCGTCCCGCTGGGCATCTTCAATAGTAAGCACCACAGGCAATGATTCGTAGTCCACTTCTATCAGTGCCAGTGCTTCCGCCGCCGCACTTTCTGATGTTGCAGCGACAGCGGCTACTGCATGGCCGTGATACAGAACTTTCTCAACCGCGAGGTTATCCCGCGCTGTCTCGCCAATGCCCCGTGAATCCAGCCACGGCATATCGCGTCCGGTAATGACCGCCATCACACCTTTTACCGCCCGGGCTCTGTCGGTATTGATCGACCTGATATTGGCATGCGCACAGGGACTGCGCAGAACTTTGCCGGTTAACATGCCAGGCAAAAATAAATCGGCACCATAGCGGGCTTTGCCCTGCACCTTTTCGATGGCGTCAGGGCGTGGTACCCGTTTGCCAATTTGCCGGTATTCAGGTCGTTCAGTCATTCAGTTATCTCCCTCTTCAGAAACTGATGCAGATCCTAATGTGGCCAGTCAGTTAATGACACCCGCTTTCCGCAGTCGCTGTAATTCATCTGCTGTCAGGCCTGCCTGAGTCAGAACCTGTTCAGTATGTTCGCCGATAGCAGGTGAAGGTCCTCGGGGGGTGACATCAGCGCGTTTGAATCGCATTGGAATGTTCACGGTGCGATATTCGCCGCGTTGCGGGTCCGTCAGGGTAGGGAACATGCCGATAGCTTCTGCCTGCTTGTCTTCGGCCACTTCATGCAGGCCGAGGACAGGCCCCCAGATAATGCCGTGGGCATCGAAAATTTCACCCCATTCATCACGGGTTCGGGTCGACAGTGCTTCATCAATCATCTGCACCAGTGTCGGCATGGCGTCATAGCGCAGCTTGGGTGTCGCGAAACGTTCGTCTTCCAGCCATTCTTCTTTACCAATGGCTTTACACAGCATGGGCCAGCCATTCGGGGTTGGCATGTTAAATACCACCCACTTGTTGTCACCACAGGGATAGCGATTAGTGGCCGGGGTTAACTGATTTTCTCTGGCGCGCTGGCGGACTGGCGCCCGGTCGATAGCGGTGGTTGCAAAGTCACTGGCCTGAGTCCAGATCGCGGTTTCAAACAAGGATGTTTCTATTTCCTGACCTTCACCGGTTCGTTCTGCCAGTCGCAGGGCTGCCAGAATCCCGCCGACAAAGGCGAGGCCGGTAGTGTGGTCGCCCTGAGCCGGACGAGCCATGGGTACCGTGCCCGTTGGTCCTTCGCGCATAGCATCATACAGACCAGACCGACCGAAGAATGAGGTGACATCAAAACCAGGACGCCAGGCATCCGGACCGTCAGTGCCATACCCGGTCAGGGTTGCGTGCACCAGCTTTGGATTGGACTTAAACAGGGTTTCTGCATCCAGCCCAAACTTCTGCTGACGCTTGGTGAGCAGGTTACACATGAAGATATCCGCATTTTCACAGAGTCGGGCGATCAGCTTGCCAGCTTCCGGATTGGTCAGGTCCAGGCAGATGGAATGCTTGCCGCGGTTATCGACGTCGAACTGGCAATCCATGTCGCGGAAGGCATCAACCTTCGGTGCTCGGCCATTGCCACGCATAGGATCACCAGAGAGTGGTTCGATCTTGATAACGGTCGCGCCAAGATCAGCCAGAATAGCGGCGGCGCTGGGTGAGGCCATCCAGTTATCTACTTCAATTACGGTTATATCGTCTAAGGGTGCAGCCACAATTACTCCTGTCTGAAAATCTAATAGTCTGGTGTCAGTTTCCGGTTAACGCTCAGGTCGCCGGAACATAGATGGTGGTGGATCAGTTCGTCAGCATGCCCTGACTTTTCATGTACATAAATAGCTGGCGGTCATGCCGGCTGGTCGCGGACAGTCGGCCTGCACGCACCCAGGGTTGCCATTTGGGATCGTGCGCCGCCTCAACTTCATCTCCCATCACGGTCACACGCTGAATAATGCGTTCACCGTTGAAATCGTTCAGCACGCAATGCTGGGTAACGCGGTTGTCCCACATGGCAATGGTGCCTTCAGTCCATTTCTTGCGCACGGTGAATTCTGGCCGGCTAACCCATTGGGTCAGATAGGACAGCAGCATGTCACTCTCTGTTGCATTCATTTCGACGATGCGGCGGGTAAAGTGTTCGTTGACGTAAAGTGCTTTTTGCCTGGTGACCGGATGCAGGCGAACGACCGGGTGAATGGCCATTTTATCCGGGCGATTGTGGGGCAGGGCATCATGCAGGGCGGTGAGGCCATCACACAAATCTTTCATGGGTTGTGACAGGGCGTCATAGGCGGTACACAGATTGGACCACATGGTGTCACCACCCACGGCAGGGCAGCGAATCATATGCAGAATTGACATCAGTGATGGCTGAGGCTGAAAAGTGATGTCACTGTGCCATTCATCAGCAACGCCACCTTCAGTGGCGACGAGCTGGAATATCTC
>JAGRIO010000334.1 GCA_020443225.1 Pseudomonadales bacterium | reverse complement strand
CCCCTGCCCGACCGATATCCAGAGCCTCGCCTGGCCGCTGATTGCTGACGGCCGTCATTTGCTGGTCACAGCGCCCACGGGTAGTGGCAAGACCCTGACCGCCTTTCTGTGGACCATTAATCAGTTCATTACCGGAGCCCTTGAAACCGGCACTACACGAGTGCTGTACATCAGCCCACTGAAAGCCCTGAACAGCGATATTCGCCGCAATCTGCTGGAACCGCTGGCCAGTCTGAAAACCTGGTTCGCAGACCGGGGTGAAAGTTTTCCGGAAATCCGCGTCCAGACTCGCAGCGGCGACACACCCCAGGATGAGCGCCGCAGAATGTTGCGCCGGCCACCGGAAATTCTGATTACCACCCCGGAAAGTCTTAATCTGCTGCTGACTTCTGCCAGCGGGCTTGCTTGCCTGCGGGATCTGTCCACCGTCATTCTGGATGAGATTCACAGCGTGGTGGACAACAAACGCGGCGTCTGGCTCATGTCAGCCATCGAACGTCTGGTGCCATTGTCGGGAGAATTTCAGCGGATTGCACTATCAGCAACGGTCAATCCGATGGAGACGGTTGCCCGTATGGTCGGCGGCTATTGCTTTGATGGTGACTATCAGCGCCGGGATGTGCAGCTGGTTCGCAGTTCGGCCAGTAAACACTATGCCGTGACTATCCGCTATCCTGAGGAAGCCGCTGAGCGCCCGATGGAAGACAAGATCTGGGATTATCTGGCGGTGGATCTGGTCCGCAAGATAAACGCTAATCACTCAACACTGATCTTCGTGAACAGTCGCGCTGTATGCGAGAAACTCACCTACAAGATCAATGACATCAGTGGGCACACCCTGGCCTGGCCGCACCATGGCTCTCTGGCGCGGGAGCTTCGAACCGAAGTGGAAGAAAAACTCAAATCCGGCGAACTGGCGGCAATTGTCGCTACCAGTACACTGGAAATGGGCATCGATATCGGCGCGCTGGACGAGGTATTGCTGGTGCAAAGCCCGGGGGCCATCTCCTCGGCGATTCAGCGGGTAGGCCGCGCCGGGCACAGTGTGGGTGAAACCAGCCGCTGTACCATCTACCCAACCCACCCAACGGATTTTCTTGAAGCAGCAGTGCTGGCAAAGGCTATCACCGAACGCAACACAGAACCCGTCACACCTGTCTCGTGCCCACTGGATGTCCTCGCGCAAGTGATTCTGTCTATGGCCAGCCAGTCGGAGCAGTCAGTCGACGGGCTATATCAGGAAATCAGGTGCAGTTATGCGTTTCATGACCTGAAACGCCGCGCCTTTGATCTGGTGATTAATATGCTGGCAGGGCGCTATGCCGAGAATCACATCCGCGAACTGAAGCCCAGGATCAGCCTGGACCGGATCACCAACCGGATCAGGACCCGCAAAGGTGCAGTGATGGCATTGTACCTGTCGGGCGGCGTGATACCCGACCGGGGCTATTTTCAGATACGACACGCTGAAACCCAGGCTCGTATCGGCGAACTGGACGAAGAATTCGTCTGGGAAGCCAGTGTCGGCGATCAGTTCTCTTTCGGCAACCAGGTCTGGCAGATTCGTAAGATCACCCACAACGACGTGGTAGTTGCGCCCGGTAAACCCAGCGCCATTGCGCCACCTTTCTACCGTTCTGAAAGTATCAGCAGAGATTTTTTCTTCGCGGGTCATATTCTGAACTTTCTGGAGCGGGCAGATCAGCGTCTGGAGGAACCCGACTTTGCCCTTGAACTGAAGTCAGCGTACTTTCTGGAAGACCGGGCCTGTGAGCAATTGCTGGAACTGCTGTACCGGCAAAAACAACATTGCCGCGCCCCTTTGCCCCATCGTCATCACCTGTTAACCGAACGGGTCAACAGTGGCCCGGGCAGTGTTAACGGACATCAACTGGTACTCCACACAGGCTGGGGAGCCAGAATCAACCGACCACTGGCACTGGCTCTGGAAAGTGCATGGCAGAGTGCCTATGGCGAGCGCCCACAGGTCTATGTCAGCAATGAATGTCTGGTGTTCCAGCTCCCCCATCCTGTGCCTGCTACGGAACTGTTCGGGATGATTGAGCCTGAGAATCTCGAACTCCTGCTACGCGAACGACTGGAAGATTCTGGCTTCTTCGGGGCCAGGTTTCGCGAAAACGCCGGTCGTGCCATGTTGTTGTCCAGACAGAAATTCAATGAACGCAAGCCGCTGTGGATGAGCCGGCTGCAATCCAAAAAGCTGCTTGAATCTGTCAGTCGTTACCCGGATTTTCCGATTCTGATTGAAACCTGGCGCGCCTGTTTACAGGATGAGTTCGACCTGCCGCAATTGCGAGAGTTGCTGGATGAGATCAGGACTGGCGTGATACGACTGTCAGAAGTCGAGACTGACAGCCCCAGCCCCTTTGCCCATGCAGTAGCCTGGGGACAGATCAACGAGTATATGTATCAGGACGACTCGCCAGCAGGCTCATCACGCTCGGCCCTGAGTGATGAGTTGCTCGCGGAAGTGGTATTCGATGCATCCAGCCGCCCTGCCATTCCGCTGGAAATAGCACAGGACTATGAACTGCGCAGGAAGCGCCTGATACCTGGCTACCAGCCTGAGACCACCGATGATCTGGTGGAATGGGTTAAGGAACGCACCATGATTCCGGCTTCTGAATGGGCGCTGCTGACAGAGCAGCTGAGCAGTGAGGTCAACACCGCTGACGCCAGACTATGTGAGCTTGTGATCAATGGTAAAACCCTCATTGTCGCCATTGAGGACCGGGACAGCTTGGCAGCCGCACTGCTTACCGATGAAGAAGGTTTGTTGTCAGTCCATCTCGCCAACTGGCTGCAGTTTAACGGCCCGGTAACCCTGGCCCGGCTTGAAGCTGAACTTGGCGTTGCGGCTGAATTGCTGGAACCAGTCATTCACGAGCTGATGATGGAACGCACCATCATTACCGGTTGTCTGCTGGAGGATTCAGCCGAGCATTGTCTGTGTGACAGTGAGAATTTTGAAGCCCTGCTCAGGATCAGGCGCTACCGGGCCCGCGAGGTAATCACCGTTCAACCGGTTGCTGCCCTGCCCCATTTCCTTTATCGCTGGCAGACCCGTGATATCCCTGCTGCAGACCCACTGGCTGCGGTGACAGAAGCAGTGCAGAAACTGGAACTGCATCCTGCCAAAGCAGCGCTGTGGGAGCAGTGTCTGCTGCCTTCACGGGTACCTGACTATCGACCTGCGCTGCTCGACCAGTTGTTTCTGGAAACCGACCTGATGTGGATTGGTACAGGTCAGCGTGAACTGACGCTGGTAAGTCGGGCCAATCTGGATCTGGTATCTGGGCCTGCGGCTGATGACCAGCCTTTACTGCAGGCGTTTCCTGGTCAGGCGCGGTTTGACTTCAACGGCCTGCTGGACCTGACCGGCGCTTCTGCCAGTAGCCTGACTGAACAACTATGGTCAGCCAGTTGGCAGGCACAGCTAAGCAGCGACGGATTCGTAACAGTTCGCAAGGGACTCGAAACAGGTTTTGCCGTACCCGAGATGGCAACTGCACCTCTGCGGGGTCGGGGTCAGCGACGGCATTTTCAGCAATGGCGGTCCGCCGTTCCGGTGCAGGGCAACTGGTTTCGTATTCACTATCCTGAACCGCTGACAGAACTGACAGAAAAGGAAGCGGTCAACAAAGATAAGGTCAGGTTGCTGCTGGACCGTTTCGGTATTCTCTACCGCGAACTGCTGCAACGGGAAGCGCCGGGTTTTCAGTGGAAAGACGTCTTCCGTAGTCTGCGACTGATGGAACTCTCCGGCGAAGTAACCGGTGGGTATTTCTTTGATGGCATTCCGGGTCCCCAATTCGCCAGCCCCGGTATGCCGGCTTTTCTGTCAGCGATTATGCGAGAACCCGGCATTTTCTGGATAAATGCCTGCGACCCGGTATCGCTGGCCGGAACCGGCATCGGCGAAACCTTGCCCCGCAGAGTAGCGGGTAACTATCTGGTCTATCATGGCACCAACCTTGTGATGGTGGTGGAACGGCAGGGGAAAAGCCTCGATATACGGGTGCCACCGGACTGCGAAGATCTGCCCCACTACTATCGGGTACTTCACCACCTGGTCAACCGCCCGGTTCAGCCCATACGGCAACTGACCATTCAAACGATTAATAATGACCCTGCACAGGACAGCCCCTATCTGGTCAGCCTGCGGGTCCAGTTCGATCTGACTCACGACCACAAACACCTGCACATACAGCGAGCACTCTGATGAAACCCTTACTCCTGACTCATCCTGACTGTGA
>JAGRIO010000333.1 GCA_020443225.1 Pseudomonadales bacterium | reverse complement strand
ATACCGCCTGCTGACCTTCTTTTCCGGACTCGCCGGTAAGGTTCGCGAGCGGGCACTGATAGAAATCAGTGCCTGAACCAGAGGCTTACAACCGTTTGCTGATTTCCCCGGACAACTCTTCGATTCGCTGATCCCACGCCTGAGCCCATGCCTCTTGCCAGTCGTTACCGGCGGCCGTCTGAACCGTGTCTCTGACAGCCTGTAACAGATTACCGTACATATGAGGTTCGACGTTGTAGGCCAGCTTATGGTTGTTGACCTCAAAATTAAGGTAGCCTGCTTCGGCTTCCAGCGAGTCAGCCATCAACAGACGAAACACTTCCTCCAGCATTCTGCCCCGCACAATATGATCGATGTGCGACATCAGGGCTTCGGAGCCGGGACAGCGCTGAAAGTAATTTTCGTAGATAGCCGGTGATATATCACCCTGTGCTTCAGCGGCGCTCTCCAGCGATGCCATAATGAGTTCTGTAGTCATGTCCCCCGATCCTCTGTCCGTTAGCATTGTTGTGCGCATTATTGTTGGCACTGTTGTTCGCATTTTTGCCCGCACATGGTCAGCCGCCATCTGCTTATTGTCTTTACACAGAACACTCTGGTTTCAGTCTATGACCCGGGCAAACACTGACAGTGGTTCCCGGTCTGTTCTCAGCTGGTTTACCGGAGCAGTGGTGTCATCATAACCTATCGCGATACCGCAGAAAATAGTCTGTTCCTCGGGGGCCTGAACAAAGGTTCTGACCAGTTCCGGTCTTGACGACCAGGCCTCCTGAGCGCAGGTCGACAGCCCCGCTTCCTCTGCCAGCAACATGAAGGTCTGCAGGTACATGCCAAGATCAGACCGTTGGGGTGGCCCCATCTGTTTGTCGACGAAACAGAAAATGGCAGCCGGCGCGCCGAAGAACCTGAAGTTCTCAGCCAGTCGGCGCAGCCGTGCAGGCTTGTCATCACGGGGAATCTCAAGCAGCGCATACATATCTTCACCACACTTGAATCGCGACGACCGGTAGGGATCCTTGAGTCCCTGAGGATAGATCTCGTAGGCAGGTGCTTCCCGTTCTTTCCAGTTGTCCTGATAGCTCAGGAACCGGGTCATACCTTCCCCGTTGACCACATAGATTCGCCAGGGCTGGACATTGCCGCCTGACGGGGCCCGGGCTGCCTTGTCGACCAGCGAGACCAGAAGGTCCGTATCGACGGGTTTGTCCTGAAACGCCCTGATGGACTTCCGGCTGGCGACTGCTTCGCTTACATTCATGGTTCTACATCTCCAATCCCCGGGGCACGCCCGGTGTTTTAACTGCCTGTATCTGTTGCATCAGGGCCGTCAGCCGGTCTCGCTGTTCCGCAGAGCTGTTGCGCAGGCTGAAGCCCATTTGCGAGGCATATTCTCGGTTCTCGGCCAGAAAGGCCGGCATATTGTCATAGGTTGAAACCTGGGCCAACTCCAGCAGTTCTTCGTCCGTAATCACCTGTTTCATCTTCTCCCATTCGCCATTGAGCGACAGGCTATGGAGTTTGTCCCCCAGGTACTTCAGACCATGCAGTTCCAGAACATCATGATAGGTGCGGGTAGAGCCATAAAATGATAATGAGGTACGCAGCTGATCCAGACCGCTGGCAATTTCTGCATCATTCTCACCATAAACGGTATAACCACTGGCCGCGATATCAATGTCGTCCCAGGTTCGCCCGGATCGTTCCAGGCCAATTCTGACATTCGGCAGCAGTACTTCCCGCATGTACTTGTCGGTCATGATGCCGCCGTGGGGGAGGATGCCATCGGCAACTTCGCCGGCGACTCTGGCCATGGCATCACCAACGACTGCCAGGTAAATTTTCGGTCGCGCGTACTCAATCGGACCCGGATTAAAATTCGGTGTCATCAGGGTGTAACGATAGTTTTTACCCAGAAACTCTGCGGGTTTACCATCCTGCCAGGAGTCCCAGATGGCTTTCATCATCTGAATATATTCTTTCATTCTTGGCGCTGGTGCCGACCAGGAGCCGCCAAATCTTCTCTCATTATGACCTTTCACCTGGCTGCCAAGGCCTATGCTGAAGCGGCCACGGGTGAATTTCTGCAGGTCCCAGGCTTCCATGGCGAGGACCATAGGGCTGCGGGGAAAAGCGATGGTGACGGACGTCATCAGGTCAATGCGCTCGGTCGCTGTGCCTGCCACGGTCATGGTGAGTATCGAATCGTGGGCCAGTTCGCCACAGGTCAGGTAATCATAGCCCTGTGCCTCTGCCTGCTTTGCTGCTGCCGGGACTGAATCCAGCCAGCCTCCGATGCCAGTGCCTACGCGCATGGTCTATTCCCTCTTGTGAATGTGTGTCTGGTAGCTTCCGGATTAAGTCATGGCAGGACCAGAGGGTCAATGGCTTGTACGCAGACCGGACTGGCAGGACCCGCCGTGAAGCTTTACGGACACCTGTTGTAGGTCTTTTCGCACACGACATCGCAGGGTTGTCCGGTTCCGGTGCCTGAGTCTGCGACTCATACTTATGGCCTTCATCAGCTGGTTATTGATAAGGTCAATCTGACAGACATGAACAAACCCCGGATACAGAACCTGCTGAATACCGCTGTCATGTTCCTCCTGTGGAGTCTGCCGTGGGCAACGTTGCAGGCAGGTGACATCTGGACAGCCCATTCAGCAGCAACGGAATTACCCCGGTCTGCAGACGACCCGCCAGATATCTATCGTGCTGGCGGGCTAACGTCAGTCAGGCCTGTACCAGCGTCCCACACTGGTAAGCCAGCACTGGCACTGGTGAATTGTCACAGCCATAGAATGAGCACTGAATTGCTGGTGTTACGGTTTCATCACTATGGTCAGCGCGACCTGGATGCAGTCGAGGATCTGCGGCGGAAGGCGGCTGGCTGTCAGGGTGCAGAATCTGCTGACAACTGAGTTTCAGGGGACACTCTCGGTCAGTTCCCTGGACTTTGCGCCCACCTCTCGGGCCAGGTCGTTCGGAATCAGCATCGTCAGACTGTAGTGGCTGATTTTCCAGCCCCGGGGTGTTCTGCTCAGCACCGCTGTGCCGCGACATTCACCGAGGCTCTGATTAAACAGGATCTCGTCGATCCAGGCAGTCTGTTGATCAGCAGAGAAGGCGATATGCCGCTCTCGCATGTCATAGGTCCAGCCACCCCGCTCGAATGGCGCCTTGGCATAGGCCCTGAAAGTTGGTATGTCCCAACGTTCGGTGCGGTCGGTGCCGAGAAATACTCCGTCATCAGTAAACAGGGCAAAGTAGCTGTCATAGTCACCTGCTGCAGCTGCGGCATGGAAGCGGGACATGACTGCGTCCACAGCCGTTCTCTGATCCGCAGCCTGGAGGTTGGCGGTAAAGCAGAAGCTGATCAGTAGCACCCACACCCGAAATCTGAAGCTATCAACTGTTCGCATGGCTGGCCTCCTGCTTGCGACGGATAATGCGCGCAATGATTTGTGCAATTTCCTGTTGCCGGAACGGCTTGGTGATGAAATACAGATGTGGGTCCGCGTGCTCACGAATCTGCCCGCTCGGATCAAAGCCGCTGATAATGATTACCGGCAGACAGGGCGCGAAGGTGCGGATTTCCGACAGGGTCTCCCACCCGTCCATGCCGGGCATTTTAAGATCGAGCAATACGATGTTGAAGACTTCAGGGCTCTGCCTCAGCAACGTGAGTCCCGTGGCACCACTGCCAGCCTCCTGCCACTCATATCCCTCATTGGACAGGATTCTGCCCAGCAGACGTCTGATCCCTTCCTCATCGTCGATAATCAGTAATTTTTCCTGTTGCTGTGCAGTTGGGGTAATGGCCGAGATACGCGGGCCGCTCTCCTGTTCCTGTGAAACCGGCAAATGCAGTGTGACTGTTGTGCCTTTGCCGGGTTCACTGACAATACTGATGTCACCGTTGTGCATTTCAATGATGCGCTTAACCGTGGTCAGTCCCAGCCCGTGGGCGCGGGATTTGGTGCTGAAAAAAGGATCAAATACCTCACTCAGGTGGGTCGGGTCAATGCCGTGGCCCTCATCGCTGACGCTGATTTTCAGCGCCAGCTGCTGGCCAGTCTGGGCCGTATCCAGTCTGATTCTGATCACCCCCCCATCAGGCATGGCTTCCATACTGTTGAGTAGCAGGTTAAGGATAACCTGCTGAATCTGCCCTGAATCCCCCATAGCCCTGGGCAACAGCTCTGGAATCTCTAACTCAATGTCGATATTGGCAGGTCCCGTGGTTTTGACCAGGTGGGCAACGGTCGTGACCTGCTCACGCAGGTCAAA
>JAGRIO010000332.1 GCA_020443225.1 Pseudomonadales bacterium | reverse complement strand
GGCTTGAAAGCCTTAATTTTATTCCTTCCTCTCTGGCTGCAATCGCCAAGGCAGTCACAGGCGCCTATCTGTCTACCGGTGGTAATGCCTTCAGCACCAGAACTGCCAGCCAGATCATTCAGGAAAATTTCAATCCGGGTGAACGTAATGTGCCCTCCGGCCCATTATTTGGCGTTCAGTTCAGTAATCTTGCCTGCAGTGACTTCTCCCAACGATATAATAGTGGCGCTGCGGCCTCACCTGGTCCCCATCGCTCACCACTGGGTCTGTCGGCTGACCCCGGCGGATTGCCGCTGTACATAGATGGCGTGCCTGTCGGTGGTGTCGGGGTCGTGGCAGACGGCATCTACGGGCTGGATAAGATCATCAGCGACTTTGACCAGGATCTGGATGAGCTGATTGCAACGAGCGCAACTCGCGGCTATGCGGCACCGCTGGGTATTCGTGCAGATCAGATCAGTCTGGTGGGTAAAACAGCGCGTTTCAGTGACGCAACGGTTGCAGACCTGCAAAGTAATCTTGCCTCAGTGCGGAGCCTGACCACTATTCGCGCCGCCAGTGACGGTGATTATGCGGCTGTGCCGGGATATTTCGCTGGCACCGGTGCGCTGGCAGGTACTGCGTTTGGTCAGCCAGCTTCAGGTATCCGACCTGCGGATGCTACGGTGTTCAGGGATGCTGACGGCAACAGCCTCGATGCCTTTATTTTTGTGGATAGCACGGATCAGAACCGCTATCCCGCCAGTGCCGGTACGGATACCCCGGCAGGTGATGTTGCCAACACGCTGACCGCGACGGAAGTACAGACAATCCTGAATGAAGCTATCGGTGTTGCCAATCAGTCGCGTGCACAGATAAGAGTGCCTGTTGGCACACCAGCCCGGGTTACGGTATCTGTGGTAGATACTAACGGTAATATTCTGGGGATGGCCAGAACCCGTGACGGCCCCATGTTTGGCGCTGATGTTTCATTACAGAAAGCCCGCACCGCTACCTTCTTTTCCGGTACCGGCCGGCAGGATGGCTCATCGCCGGCAGAGATTCTGAGCGCACTGCCTGCGCCTCAGTACCTGGCGCCACTACCGGAACCTGTTGACCTGTCGCAGGGGCTATCCGTATTGAATACCCCGGCGCCCACTATTCCGGGTTATCTGCTGGCGGCTAAAATCTTTTTCGCTGATCCGCTTGCGCTTGAACCTAACGGTACTCCAGTGGCTTTTGCTGACCGGTCTGGCGGTAACCTTTCCAGACCACATTTTCCCGACGGACCAGAGTCTGGTCCTCCCGGCCCCTTCAGCAAGCCTGCAGGCGAGTGGAGTGTGTTCTCGGTCGGTCTGCAGTCAGATCTGGTCTATAACGCACTGATTCACCATATCGGCTTCGTTTTCGGACTGGTGCCAGATGTGCCACAAAACTGCACTGGCGATACCGGCCTGGCTACAGTCAATCCGTTTACGGCGCAGGGCGCAGTGTCTAATCTGCGTAATGGTATTCAGATTTTTCCGGGTTCAGTGCCCATCTACCGGGGTGATGTTCTGGTGGGCGGCATAGGCGTTTCCGGTGACGGTGTTGATCAGGACGATATGATTTCCTTTCTTGGGGTGCACCGGGCCGGTCTGCGACTTGGCACCGGCATTCACAATGCTCCACCGGAAATCAGAGCCGACCGAATTGATATCCCTGGTCAGAGCTCGCGGCTGCGCTATGTGAACTGCCCGCAATTACCGTTTATTGACAGCAGCGAGACGGAGGTATGCGATGGCATTTAAGACTCTGTCTGGCTATTCACTGGCCACTGCATTGACCGTTGTTCTGGGCGTGGTTTGGGTTCCTGAAATTTATGCTGGCGAATCACTCTGCCGCGACCCGGATGCGCCGGTGATCAAACGACGACGGCCGGGTGAAAGAGCCAGAGCTGAATTACCGTTGTGTCCGCAGGCACCGGTCGTGGATGAGAACACGCCGGGTATCAAACCCTGGGTAGATCCGTTCGACTTAGGGCCGGCATTACCCGATCGTTGGCGAATAGTGGAAGAGATCGGGATTACGACTAATCTGCTTGACCCCTACAGTGCCCATAACCCGCTTAAGGGTGATTTACCTGTGTGGGGTGATGACTGGTTCTACAGCATCATTGCCATCAGTGATACGGTGATCGAACCTCGCAGTTTCCCTATACCCGTCGGTGCGGCAACCACGGCCCGACCAGGTAGTCTGGACACCATCGGCAGCGGCGACACAACGATTTTTTCTCAGAGCTTCATCATTGAGAACGTGATTTACAAGGGTGACACGGTGTTCCGGCCACCGGACTGGGAGTTCAGATTCACCCCGGTGTTCAATATCAATGAAGTCCACGCTGACGAGAAAGGGGTGTTGAAGGTTGACCCTGACAGCGGTGGCAGCGGGGGGCGTAAACGTCAGGATACCTTTACCGGTGTGCAGGCGCTGTTTGCTGACAAGCATCTGCGTAACGTTTCAGACCGCTTTGACTTTGACAGCATCCGGATCGGAATTCAGCCATTCTCCTCTGATTTCCGCGGGTTTCTCTTTCAGGATTCACAACTGGGGGTTCGTTTGTTCGGAACCCGCAGCAATAACCGGTTCCAGTACAATCTGGCCTGGTTCCGACGGCTCGAAAAGGATACCAACAGTGGGCTGAACGATGTTAATCAGTCGTTACGGGATGATGATGTGTTTGCGGCCAATGTCTACTGGCAGGATTTCCTGAAAGAAGGATTCTTCTCACAGGCGACAGTGATTCACAACCGCAACCGTGAAAGCGGTGAAGTCGAGTACGACAAGAACGGTTTCATTCAGCGCCCTTCATCGTTGTTTGAAGAGCGCTTTGCCCGTGATTATGACGTCACCTATTTTGGATATAACGGCGATGGTCATATTGACCGGGTTAATCTGACCGTTTCTGCTTACTATGCCTATGGTCAGCAGGACAGTACCCGCATTCGTGGCGCTGAAGAAGATATCCGTGCCTGGTTCATGGCAGCGGAAGCCTCAATGGATTTCGACTGGTTCAGACCTAAACTTTCATTCCTGTGGGCATCTGGTGACGATGATCCCTTCGACCGGGAAGCCAATGGCTTTGATGCCATTTTTGAAAACCCACAGTTTGCCGGTGCTGATACCAGCTTCCTGATCAGACAGAACGTGCCTTTCATCGGTGGCGGTGGCGTCGCTTTGATGGGCAGGAATGGCATTTTGCCGTCGTTGCGTCCAAGTAAGGAACAAGGGCAGTCTAATTTCATCAACCCCGGTATTCGCATGATCGGTATAGGTGCCGATGCTGATTTGTATCCACAACTTCGCGTATCGGCCAACTGGAATTATTTTGAGTTCGATACGATGGAGGTGATCGAACGTTTACGCCAGCAAGGCAACATGTCGGCTGATCTGGGACATGATGTCTCTGTGAGTCTGACATGGAGACCTTTCATGTCACAAAACGTCGTCGTCCGGCTCTCTGGTGCTGCATTGCTGGGTGGCGACGGATTTGATGATCTTTATGGTCGGGAAGCCGATATGCCCTACTCGGTACTGACCAATATTATCCTGACCTATTAGATGTGCTGAATCATGATAACCAGAAGCAATAACATACTCAGAATATTATTCAGCATAGCGGCGCTGCTGTTTGCAGCGGGCAGCTTCGCCTCGGGTGGCCATAATTATGTTGAACGGGTACATGAGCCGATACCACCGGCACCCAGATCCCAGACGCTGGCGGAAGCCCAGGAAAAAAGTGCCGGTTGTCTTTCCTGCCACACAACGACTGACAGCCTGAGCATGCATGAAAGTCCGGGAGTGGTGCTGGGGTGTGTGGATTGCCATGGTGGTAATTCCGATGTGTTTTTCAATGAAGGGGATGATGAGCACGCGCTGCTGGAGCAGGCTCACGTGCTGCCTTCTTATCCTGATGACTGGCATTTCCCCGACAGTGCCAATCCTGTGGACAGTTACACCCTGCTGAACCGGGAAGCGAAGGAATTCGTCCGCTTCGTCAATCCGTCAGATCTGCGGGTGGCCGATGAAGCCTGTGGTGCCTGCCACTTACCAATCGTGCAGGCGGCCAAGCGCAGCATTATGGCGACGGGGGCGATGCTGTGGGGTGCAGCGAGCTACGCCAACAATATTCTGCCTTTCAAGAAATACATCCTTGGCGAAGGCTACACACCTGATGGTGAAGCCAGCGCCATTCTCGGCCCCCCGCTGAAAAACCCGGACCAGGCCTGGGTGAATTATGGTGTGTTGCCGGCCCTGTATCCTCTGCCGGCCTGGGA